>JAHFDX010000201.1 GCA_023248785.1 Myxococcales bacterium | reverse complement strand
GCCGACGGCAAGTGGACCCTCTCAGCGTTCAACTTCGAGCACGACGGCACGACCGGACAAGTTCGAGGGCAGACCTCGGTCCGCGCGGATGATGGTCGCTTGATCCCGGTGGACGCGACCGGTGCCGCAACCACGGGATGCGTCTCGTTTGCAGGGCAGAAGCGCGTCGAGATCGATGCGATCACCTATTACGACATCTCCGTCTCCTTCAATGCGACCACCCCGCCCGTCGCTCCACGCACGTTTTACCCGGCGACTCCCCCCGCTGCCGAGTGCGAAGGCCAAGCGATCATCCCCGATGAAGAAGTGCTGGCCCGATTCCCACGTGGAAGTTCCACCGTGACTCTCGGTCATGGCACAGCATTCGAGGATCGACAATTCTGCCACCCGCAAACCGGCTGCGCACCCTGGGGACGGTCGTCCACGAATGTGACCATTACGGCCAATGCACAAGTTTTGAGCCGCGAAAAGCTCGGTATCATGCTTCTTAGCAATTACTGGAACCGATGGACAACGGTTGTCGATCTCAACGACGGAACGTTTAGGCCGGTTGACCTTGACGTGTTTCGTTCCAATGTGGCAGCTGCCCAAACGGGGACCATCTCAGACACCCACATCTTTCTTCGCGATACCAGTGTCCTAACAAACGGAACCACGAAATCGCGCCGCTACGCGTGCATCCCGATCATCCCGCAGCCATGAATGGTCCGAGGCGCGGCCGCTTCTATCCGAAGCGGTCTGCGCCTCAGCGTTTCATCACAACGACGGCGCCGAACTCCGAAACGCTTCGAAAGCCCCTCTGCTCCACTTGTTCATACGCAGTGGATCCCTTTCGGACCACCGCATAGTTGAACAGTCGCGATAGCAGCAATTCACCGCGAAACCCGACGAGCGGAACGGTGCTTCCCAAGCAAAAGTGGCCGCCCGACTGGTAATGGTCCTCCACGAGAACACCTGTTGCGTCCGGCCTTTGCCCAGTCCATGCGGTTGCGAACGAATAGCGATAGCGCTCCGCGTGTCCGTACCTGGGAAGGCGAGACACCCCGAAGATTCCTTGCCCCAGGGCGATCACGCAACCCAAAGTGAGAAGTGCTCGCGCCCGAAGCGGGTGCCTTGCGTGGAAAACCAACGCACCCGCCGTGCTCGCGGAGGCGATGAGAAAGAGGGGCCAAATCGCAATGATGAATCGCTCTTCCTTGTGGGGCTGCGTGGTGAGGTAGAGGACAATCGAAAGCGCGCCCGCAAGAAAAGTCCAGTTGACCTTAATCCCTCGCAAGGCCATCGCAAGCGCAAATGGAAGCGCCCAACCCGAGTGACGAAGGATCACCTCAGCGTAAAAGAACGGAGGCTCGACTCCGTGTTCTGCCGCTCGTCCTTGGATAAAGTTGTAGTTGATGAACGCGAGGACCGAATGGAACATTCGGCCCCAGGTCAAAAGGTCGACCATCCCGAACGCGAGTCCGACGAGCACAAACGATCCGACGATGAAAAGGGCGTGACGCACACGCTTGCGAATCAAGAGTTCGAGCAACGGAAATGCGATGAGCGGTGCGTTGGGCAGGCGAAGCCAAGCGCCGAACGAGAGAAGCAAGCCGGCGACAACGATCGCCTTGTTCGCGTGCTTGCCGGCTTTGTCGTGCGATTCAAGCGCGAACGTGTAGCCCCAAACTATCGCGATCATCGAAGGCACTTCGGTCAGCATGCGAGGCGCGAAGTAGAGCAACGGGGGGAAGAGCGCGACGGCCCATGCGGCCAAAAGGCCTCCGAACCAACCGGGTATTTCCGACGAGGAGCCCGCGGATACGTCCGCCCCTTCCATCGCCTCAACGCGTGCCGCTAGTACTCTGCCTGCGCGAAATGCACCGCAAGGGAGCAGGACGGAGACGACCGCCCAATGCAGCTGAAAAAAGGCGAGCAGCGTGCGACCGTCACGCACCCCAAGCGCACGCAGAAGCGCGAGCCATCCTCCATGGTAGGCCGGCATTACCCACGACCGTATTCCGTCGCGCCATTCCCAGGCCTTCCATCCAAAGCCCGTGAGATGCCACTGCGGAGGCTCGAGGTATTGGAAGAACTCGTCGGGATGCAGCCATGGCTCAAAAAAGAAAAAAGCAATACGCGAGACGAGTGCGACCACGAATACGAGCGAAAGATGCCAGCGGAGCGATTTTCGAGTCACGTGCCCCACACTTGAAATTCCGTGATTCGCACGGTTTTCATCGGCATGGGAGTAGGATCGAATGAGAGTCTCACTGCCGTCGTCGAATCACATGTAACATCAATGGTTACGATCTTGGATCGCGTTGCTTCTCCGTGCCCTTTGACGACGAAGTCACTGCCCGTCGCTTGGCATGCCACTGAAAATAGGCGCGTAGATTGTTGAGCCGAATCGACCACGAGCGTTAGCTGACGAACCTGTTGCGGCCTGGTCCAACTCACGTCGATCCAAGGTGTCGCATCGTCCGTCGCCGACTCCCATTGCATGGTCCCGCCGAGGTGGGTGTTTCCGTCGATCGCATACGCGGGGTAGCGCTGGTCGAACATGTTGTACGAGCTCGCGCGAAGGCGAACGCCATTTGAAAAGAGAGCGAGATTGCTCGAGGCCGGTCCAGTTGCTGGGAAGAGGGTTTCAAGTGTCGGCTCTGCTTGCACGAAGCGGATCTCACCTACAAGCCACGCAACGATCACAATAAGCACGACGAGGCGCACGACGGGTATTCGAGAACGCGATGGGTACCCGCTCGTTACGCTGGAAGAATCGGCGACCCGGGGTTCGTCCATCCTGCCGATTTACACGTGGCGGGCCCCTTTACACAAGAAGCGCGCGCGCGACCTACTCGTGGCCACGTGCCTGGTCGAGCTTGCGTAACGAGGGGAAGAGCCACGCAAACACGACCGCACTCAGGAGCGTTCCACATGCGCCGAGAACGGCGGCGGGCCGTGTTCCGAGCCATTCGGCGGTCACGCCCGATTCGAATTCGCCGAGTTCATTCGATGCCCCGATGAACACCATGTTGACCGCGCTCACACGGCCCCGCATCTCCGGGGGCGTGAGGGCGGGCACAAGCACCCCGCGAATGACCATGCTGACCATGTCGGCGCCGCCCGCAATTGCGAGGCAAACGATGGCGACGATCAGGTGGCTCGAAAGCGCAAAGCCGAGCGTTGCAATCCCAAATACCCCAACCGAAATAAAGAACGTTGGCCCGAGTTTTCGCCGGATTGGATTGCGCGCAAGCCAAACTCCAACAATGGCCGCGCCGATGGCGGGCGACGCGCGCATGATCCCGAATCCAATTCCGCTTGCGTGCAGAATGTCTTTTGCGAAGATAGGAAGAAGCGCCACGACCCCGCCTAACAACACGGCGGCGAGGTCGAGCGCGATGGCTCCCATCAATACCGGCTGGGTACGAAGAAATCGTAACCCTTCGAGTGCACTTTCAACGAAACGTGTTGCGACGGTCGATGCGCGTGGTTGTTTTGGAATCCCCGTAAGCAAGATGGTGGTGATGAGAAATAGGACCGTGCTGAAGGCGTATGCGGCGAGTGGTCCGTACGTTGTTGCGCAAAGAAGCCCTCCCAGTGCGGGGCCGGCAAGCATTCCAAGCTGCGCGCCTAGAGTCGAAAGAGCAAGGGCGCGCGGAAGTGCATCCGGGCCCACAAGGCTGGGCATCAGCGCTTGTTGCGCGGGTCCGACGATTGACCGAATGGAAGCAAACGCGACGAGAAGCAAATAGACGGCGCGAACGTCGTGCGTGCCTTGAAGCGCGAGCGTGACAAAGCCGATGCTCGTAACGAAGAAGGTTGCAGTACCAATAACAAGAATACTGCGGCGATCCCGCGTGTCGCTCAATTGCCCGCCAATCGGCGCAAGCAGGAACATCGGAACGAACTGAGCAAGCCCAACAAGTCCGAGATCGAGCTTTCGTCCTGTCATTAAATACACGTGCCATGCGACCGCGGTACCTTGCACCTGCGCGCCGAACATCGAAAAGATGCGGGCGATGACAAGACGTTGGGCAGCGGCGGGGAGTGACGAGATCATTTTTGGGGTGTGGGGTCAGTTGGCGATTTGGACGAGTTGGAGCACTGGCTTTCCCACCAGCGCAGAAGTTTCAAGTGATATGATGATCTCCACGTACCAATCGTGGTCGCCCTCGGCGTCGAGAATGACCTGGCGCACGCGCCACTGCCCACTTTCTTTTACGATGTTCATGAGCTCCGGATTTCGAGCCGCGGTATCTGTTCGAATGGTGGAGTGCTCCTTCCAAAAAGCATCCATCGTAGTTACGATATCGCGCTGCGACGGCCTCTTGGTCTCATCAAACGATTCAACGAATCGTTCCCAGTCTCCATTCGCCAGCGCACGAATCAGCGCGAAGGATGCGTTGCGCACAAGCACGGTGAACGCCTTTTCGTCGCTGGTGATGTCGGCGCGATCGATCTCTTTAACCAGTTCCGCGCGCGTCGGGCTACGGTCGCCTTGCTTCAAGCGCTCCCATTCGTCGAGCAAGCTCGAGTCAACGGCGCGAACCATCGTTCCAAAATACGTGATGAGTTCGTCTACCCGTTCGTCACGCGCATGAGCGGGCACAGTTTGTAACAGCGTCTTATACGTCTCGGAGAGATACCGAAGCAAAAGTCCTTCTACGCGCTCCAGCCCATACTCGCGGATGTACTCTGGGAACGAGAGGTATTGCTCAAACATGTCGCGCGCGATCGCCTTTGGGCGAATGTTGTCTCCCACGATCCAAGGATGGCGTTTCGCAAAGTCGTTGAATGTTGTGTAAATGAATTCTTTGTTGGGCTTTGGGTATTCAAGCTGCTCGAGCCGTTCGATGCGCTCTTCGTATTCAACACCTTGCGCTTTCATTTGCGCCATGAGCTCGGTTTTCATCTTGTCGAGTTGGCGCTGAAGCAAAACGTCTGGATTCTCTTGGATCGACTCGACCAGCGTGAGTACGTCGAGCGCGTACGTTTCGCTCGTACGATCAATTCCTTCGATCGCTTCGAGCAAGTAGAGAGAGAGAGCGTGGTGGAGCGAAAAATCCTCTTGTAGGTCGACATGAAGTGCGATCCCGTTTTCGGTGCGCTCAATGATCCCATTATCGATCAACGACTGATATATTTGAAACGCCGCGCGCCCCATTTGGCGCTTCTTCGTCGGTCGCTCATGGCATCGTGAAAGCAGACGCGCCATCGCCATGCAGCCGCCACCCTCGCGCTGCAGCACGTTAAGAAGCATGCCGTGGTTGACCTCGAATCGAGAGACGAGTTGCTCGGGCGTTCCCGAAACCAGCTTATCAAAGGTGGCTTTGTCCCAAGGCACGTAGCCTTTTTCAGGAGGTTTTTTTCGGACGATCTTCTTCCGCTTCGTCGGATCGTTTCCAGCCTTCGCCTCAAGGCGAAGATTCTCAATTACGTGCTCGGGAGCTTGGGCTACGACCCATCCTGATTCGTCGAAGCCCTTTCGTCCTGCGCGCCCCGCAATTTGATGAAAGTCGCGAACGCTCAAGATGGCGGTCTTCTCGCCGTCGTACTTGCACAGTTTCGTGAAGAGCACCGAGCGGATGGGGACATTCACGCCAACGCCAAGAGTGTCCGTGCCGCAAATCACTTTAAGGAGGCCCATCTGCGCGAGCTTCTCCACCACGAGGCGATACTTTGGAAGTAGTCCCGCATGGTGAATGCCAATGCCGTGCCGCACGAGCCGTTGGAAGTCCTTGCCGAAGGGGGATGAGAAGCGAATGCCAGAGAGTTCTTCGCCGATGCGCTTTTTGTCCTCTTTCGTGGTCACATCCACGCTCATCAAGTTCTGTGCTTCTTCGGCGGCACTTCGCTGCGTGAAGTTGACCACATAGATGGGCGCGCAACCCTTTTGTAACAGATCTTGTATCGTTTCGTGAACGGGCGTTTCACGATACGAAAATTCGAGAGGAACCGGCCGCACGATGCCTTTTACGGTAACGGTGTCCGCGCCCGTGACTTGTGCGAGTTCGGTTTCGAAAAACGCTGTGTCGCCAAGTGTGGCGCTCATCAAGAGAAAGCGCGCCTGCGGTAGTTCCAAAATGGGTACCTGCCAGGCGACGCCGCGCTCGCGATCGGAGTAATAGTGAAACTCGTCGATGACGACGAATCCAATGTCTGCAAGCTCGCCTTCGCGGAGGGCAATATTCGAAAGCACTTCGGCGGTGCAGCAAATAATGGGTGCTTCGCGGTTGATGCTGGCGTCGCCGGTCATCATTCCCACGTTGTCAGGGCCGAACTCCTTGCACAGGTTGAAGAACTTCTCACTCACGAGGGCCTTGATCGGGCACGTGTAAAAAGCGCGCTGCTCAAGGGCGCGGGCCCAAAAAATTCCGGCCGTTGCGACGAGCGATTTGCCCGACCCCGTTGGCGTGTTCAAAATGACGTTCTTTCCAGCGAGGATCTCTACGAGCGCTTCTTCCTGCGCCGAATAGAGATCGAGTCCGATCTCACGGACGTAATCAAGAAAGCCATCGAGCACGTCGTCGCCGGTGACGTTCGAGGGGTCGGGCGGCAACGTGAAGAGCCGATCGGCGAGGGGAGCTCCCATGGTCGTACGCTACCCAACCTCGTCATTTGACGCTTGTGGGATCTGCAGTATGCCGTGGGTATGCGTCTATCCACCTCGCGCGAGGCGGCATGGCAGCCCGCACCAAGGAGTGCGGTCGCGAGTGCGATAAGGAAGACGCGTTGAGCTAGCTCTTCAGACGCCTTTCAGCGTCCACCTGTGTTTCGCGTGCCCGTTGCGCTTGGCAACGTACGTTTGTGCTAACGCATGCTATGAAGCGCGCGCCTTGCTCACAACGGACGACATTCCATTGCAGGTGGCGCGTGCGGTTGCCGCTGGGCCAGGCGTACTCGTGACGCTGGA
>JAHFDX010000200.1:500-6917 GCA_023248785.1 Myxococcales bacterium | reverse complement strand
GTGAGCATCGGCTTATCCGCGCCACAGATGTCTTCGTGAGTGACTTCCACATCGGCCATCGCTGCGTTGATCTCATCGAGTTGCGTGGAGCTCAACGATGTTGTGCCGGACTTCTTCGTCATGGGAGTACTCCAATTGACGAACTCACACACTTCCCACGCAACCTTCTTGCTCGCAACGTTGTACGTGTACTTTGCCGCTCCAAACCCACACACCGAACCCGCGGGGGGTGGTGCTGTAAAGCCGCCGCCGTGGTCTTGGGCCACGAGTGTGCTCGCATCGGAGGGCCAAACTTCGCTTGTCGAGCCGCCGCCATCGTAGCTGTACTTCGTCGTGGTGTTTCCGTCCTTGGTTTCTTCGACGATGACCTTCGCCTTGACAATGTCTCTGCAAGTGCGTGCGCGATTGTCGGTGATCTTGATTTCCGAACGCTTGCCACTCTTCTTGAAGCTGCCTTTGTAGATGCGCGTGCCACAGTCGGTGCTGTCGAGGCGAAGGCGATACGTACGCGGCGGGCTCAGCGGGGCCACCGCCATCTCGCAGGTGCCATTGAGACGCCCTTCCAACGAGGCCGTTGAGTAGTAGGCAGACTTGAGCACGAGGCTCGTGAACCCATCGCAGTCCACGCTCGGCGTCTCGTTCGGCGTGCCATAGAGCTTGAAGGTGCCTTCCGTGACGTTCGCCTTAAGCGCGTCTTCTGTGCTGACCTCGTCACCGTCGCCAATGTCTGATGCAGAAGGGCCTTCCCCGCTGCAAGCAACGGCGAATGGGGCTGTTGAACAGAGAAAAATGAGTGCTGATAAAGCCTTGGTGTTCATTGATAAACCATTGAAATAATTGGAAATTCTATTTTAAGCGCATGTTTATGTACATTCGCCTACCCAGTAGGTGGGTATATGGTTTGCTGGGGTGTGTCGGTCAAGCAAAATTGGGCATGGAGTGCCTTTTTTGCAGCCCTTGCTTGCTCGGAAGTGTCCTCCCCAAAAAGCGAAACCCCCGCCGACCGAGTGGGTCGCGGGGGTTCGGTCGTTCAGCGGATGATATTCAGTTCCCGGTTACTTCGCGGAACGCGGTGAAGACGCCGTCGATGTTGGTGACGTACGTCCCGTCCTTTTGGCAGGAGTAGAAACTGTCTTTGTAGGTCTTCGTGCCCTGCGATGTCGAGCTGACCGAGAGCGTGAGCATGGGCTTGTCGGCGCCACAGATGTCTTCGTGGGTGACTTCCACATCGTCCATTGCTTTGTTGATCTTGTCGAGTTGCGCAGCGCTCAGCGAGGTCGTGCCTGTCTTCTTGGACATGGGTGTGTTCCAGTCGATGAACACGCACACTTCCCACGAAACCTTCTTGCTTGCGACGTTGAGCGTGTACTTTGCCGCTCCAAATCCGCATGACGAACCGGCTGGTGGTGGTGGGGTGAATCCTCCGCCATGATCTTGGGCAACAAGCGTGGTTGCGTCGGATGGCCAAACTTCATTCGTCGCGCTGTGACCGTCGTAGCTGTACTTCGTCGTTGTCGCCCCGTCCTTGGTTTCTTCGACGATGATCTTCGCCTTGACAAGGTCTCTACACGTACGTGTTCGATTGTCGGTGATTTTGATTTCTGAACGCTTGCCATTCTTCCTGAAGCTGCCCTTATAAATGCGCGAGCCACAGCTCGTGCTGTCCAGGCGAAGGCGATACGTGCGCGGGTTCGGAACGGACGCGATCTCGCAGATGCCGCCAACGCCTTCTTCAAGCGAGGCTGTCGAGTAGTGGTCGGACTTGAGGTCGAGCTTTGTGTAAAGGTCGCAGTAGCGATTGGGAACGTACCCCGGCTTTGAATAGATCTTGAAGCTGCCGGGCGTCACCGACGCCTTCAGTGCCTCTTCCGCACTCACGTCATCGCCGTCGTCAACTTGGTCAGTCGATAGATCGGCGCCCCCGCAGGCCGCGGCAAAGATGGCCGCTGACGAAAGAGCGAATAGGGGTGCAAAAATTCTAGCGTTCATGGTTTGTTGAATCCCTTGTCGGTTGAAATCATTGGAGATTTTGCTTACATCAGTGGGACACACATGGGACCCTGCTGTCGGTCGGGGTATGAGCTTTACCGATGGGTTGGTCAAGCAAGAAAGCGCTTAAACTTCGGCATACGGCACACAAAGCGAGCCGTTGGAGGAGAGCGCATCGTGCCTCGATGCAATTGAATCGAGGCACATAACAAAGTCACCACAGCGAGTCAGACCACTGGAAATTGGGGGCAATTCAACGTCATCACCCGCGGGGGTGACATTGAATGACCCCTCGTTGCGATGGACTCGCTGCAAGTAGGATGTTTGAGGGATTTGGATTGGCGGTAGCGGCGGGAAGAACGTCGAGAGACCAAAGAGCGCTCGTTGCTGACTGACGTTTTGGGGCTCAGTTGTCTTGTGGAGCCAAGAACCGCGTTGCGAGTTGACGCAGGACGTGGATAGGCGCGTGAACGTGGGTTAGAGCGGACGCGTTGGCAGCTGCCTCTATCGCTTGCTGGTGGATCGCGCCGACGTCCAGCTCTTTGGACGCGTTGCCGACCTCGAGCTCGCTCGCGCTCGCAGGTTCTTGCGTGCGCAGCGACTCCCGGCGTGCCTGGCGTTGCGCAAACTGAAACTGTTGAACGAACGTGTCCGGTTGAGCTGCAAGCCGCCCTAAATCGACTGCCCGGACGCTCGGAGAATCGGTAACTTTGTAACCGCTCATGTTTCGAACTCCATGGGGTGCGTGTCCTTTGGGCACGCAAGACTCCGCATGGGGACCCTCTCGCGTTGAGGACGCACTCAGTGCAAGGACCGTGCGAATGACACGCTGAACAGGACGTGCATTTGTTGCGCTGAGGATCTGCCCGTTTTTCTGCGATTCTTGGCGCGAGCTCGACTGTATTCGTCGGCAAATACGACGCGCTTGAGCTGACAAAATTTGCGCCCTTCAGACTCAAGCATGCAAAAAGTGATGAGTCATCGTGGGGCGCCGTTAAGGCGGGCGCGAGCGGCGTCGAGAATGGATCCCAGAAGCTCGGGATACGAAAGACCACCCCACGCGGCCATCAAGTTCATCTTCCCATCCCAACACCATCCGGGATTCGGGTTCACATCGAGCAGCCGCGGCTCGCCATGCTCATCCTCGCGGAAATCGAAACGCGCATAGTCCCGACAGCCAAGGCGATCGAACAGTCGACATGACCAGTTAACCAGCGAGGCTTCTTTGCTTCTCACGAGCTCCGCCGGAATGTAGCGAACATCTTTCCAATAGGCGGACTTTGGATCCCACTTCGCCTCGTCCGGAAGCAGGCGGGGAAGCGAAGCAGGAAGCGCCTCATAATTCACTTCGAGCAGTGGCAACGGGCGCACTTCACCTTCTCGCGAAAGCAAAGCGACCGAATATTCTCTGCCTGGCAGCCACTGCTGCAAGAGAGCTCCTTCGTTCGCAAAGCGAGGTACCGCGCGAAGTTGTGCGACAAGCTCACTCCACGTGTGCACGAGGCTGGTTCGCTGAATGCCGAAACTGCCGTCCGCTGCAGTTGGCTTCACAAGAATCGGAAAGGTGAGATCGATGGGGTTGGATGGAACGCGCGTGACGTGAAGTTCGTCTGGAACCGAAATTCCGAGTGAATGCGCGATCGCGCGAACGTCGTGCTTGCGCGCACAAAGCGCGAGCGACGCAGGGCCTGCACCGGTATATGGCAAACCGAACACGTCGAGAAGCGCAGGGACGTGAAGCTCCCATGCGCGTTCGTTGCCATATCCTTCGTCGCAGAGATTGAAGACAAGATCGGGCTTGTGGTTGCCAAGAGTTCGCACAAGCGAATCGTGATCGTCGACATAGGCAAAACGATACCTGTCGAGTGTCGCAAGTGCGGAACGTACCCGCTCGATGACCTCGAGGTCCTCATCGTTGAACCGGCCTCCACGCTTGACGGGGTCTGGACGCCTCGGATCACCCAGCACCACAAGAACCTCGAGTGCGTCTTTACCTTTCGTAGTGGCGGCGCAGTTTGCATGATGTGATTTCGCAACGGCGAATTGTGCGTTCAAGGTCTCGCTCTTGGGTGCATGAGCGATCACAAACATCCGCGATTGCATCATGCCCAGGTCTTCGTCGCGCGTGGATTGGCCGGCAACCTCTTCGGCAATCTCCACATCAAGAAATCCAACGCGATTGAGCAGGTCGAGCAACCTCTGTCGATCGTAAAGACGAACGGCGTAAAATTGATCGGCCATCACACCGCGTTTCGTATGAAGAACAATCTCTCGACAGTAAAGACGCGTCGCATCTTTTGCGAGTTGCCGTTCACGGCATACAAGGCGCTCTCCATCGATCCACTCCCACGATCGCGGTTCGTGATGTGCAGCCATCCACGCGCCATCGGCTACGTCGAGCGCGAGGACCCCGAAGGAACGCAAAGTGTTGCGCGCGGTTTCAAGCACGCGAACGTCGTCGTCCTCGGCCTCAAAATAGCCGAGTGAGCTGCCGAGGAGCGCCACGCAATTAAAGGAGGCCTTTGGGAGCGCAACGTCGCGCGCGTCGCCTTGACGAAACCGTACGGCAAGCTGGTCGCGTCGGCTTCGAGTGCGTGCGAGGCGCAGCAAGTAACGCGAATAGTCGACCCCGGTGACGTGCTTGAAACCTCGTCGCGCGAGCTCGATTGCGTGTCGTCCTTGCCCGCAACAGAGATCGAGAATGCGGCTTGTGGGGTCGACCCCGGACGCTCGAATAAGTAGCTCTACCTCGGCACGCGTTGCCTCATCGTTCTCGACGACATCACCGTCGGTCTCGAGGTAAAGCGCGCCGAAGAGATCGCGCCACCAATCTTGGTGCACGTGCTGCGAAAGATCGTTGACGCGCCCTAACGTGCGCCCTCGTGTATTTGCTCCGCGCCTAGACATCACGGCCTACAGCGAGGCAACGCCCCATAGGCCCCATTCCAATACCCCTTTTCCGTAATACCCTCCGTGATAGCGTCGGCATGTGCGTCAGGCGATGGATACGCGCGTCCTTGTCCTTCTTGAAGATGCGTCGATACGGAGCCCAGTAAAGGCGTGCGGTCCCGTCCGTGTCGAGTACTTTGAAGGGAGTGACCCCGTTTTTTCCTTGGGTGAGCGAAGTCGGTACACGTTCGATTACCTCACCGATCATCACGATCTCTTTCGAACGCTCGCCGAACGCAACCCGCGCCTCATTTTCAACCTTTGCGATCAGGGTTTTGGCAACGAGCCGCGCAAGGAACTTCATATCCCCGCTATGTGCGAAGTTCTAGGGCTGCCGTACACGGGGGCTCCGCCGAGCTGTTTGGTGCTTGCATTCGATAAGGTCGTGGCGTCTGCCGTTGCTAAGTCAGTCGGCGTGGCTGTCCCAAACGAAGTGCTTTACGATCCGGCTTGGAAAAATGTACCTAACAATGTTCTATTTCCGCTGTTCGTAAAGCCGAATTTCGCGGATGGGAGCTTCGGTATCTTTCGTGAGTCATTGGTGCCCGATCCACCGTCTCTTGCCGCGTACCTCACGCGTGCGAACGAGTGGCAACTTGGTTCGCTCGTTCTGCAAGAGTACTTGCCGGGAACCGAGTATTGCAGCGTTTGTGTGGGCAATCCCGACCAAGGTGATTTTCGAGTGTTGCCGATCTTAGAAAAGGACTACTCGGCTTTTGGCGCCGACTATCCGCCGATCACGGGTTTTGAAGTGAAGTGGTATCGACAAGACGCTCCATTTCCTTACGATCTCGATCTTCGCCCGGCACAGCTTTCAGTGAGCGAACAGACGGCGATGATCTCCGATGTTGAACTTCTCTTTCGGCGATTCGATTGTCGTGACTATGCGAAGTTCGATTTTCGGCGGGATACGCATGGCAAAATTCGACTCATCGACGTTAACCCAAACTTCGATCTCTTCTCCGATTCGTTGATCCTCATGGCGGACCTGGCGAATACGTCTCACGCAGACGTCATCGACGGGATCCTCGATTCGGCCTTGCACCGTCACGCCCTCGTTGCCGACCGATAGACCGACACAGGCAACTCATGATGACTGCGGCGTAAACCAAAGTGGAGCATCCTCATTCGGATCCCTGTTGTAGTTCACGGTGATTTCCTCGCCAAAATCGATGTCGCGATGCGCGAAGAAGTGAATTTGATTGTGTGCGAGCAACCGTTCGTACACGGCATTTGGTTTGTAAGAGTGGTTGAATAACGAGCCAAAGCCAAGCGCCAAGGCCGCGTCTTCGGAAGACTCTCCCCAACAAAAGGTGTGGTCAAAAAACACCGTGCGCTCTACGTCGGGCCATTGTTCTTTCGGAATGACCAAGACGTGTGAACGTTCGATGCACTCCCCTCGCCGAAACGAGCGACGCGCGCGGATCCCCCTTCCCCGGCCGTTGTACTCCGCGACCTCAATCCCAGGATCTGGTCGCC
>JAHFDX010000200.1:0-461 GCA_023248785.1 Myxococcales bacterium | reverse complement strand
TCAATTCGTCCGCGGCAATGCGACGCTCCACATAGACAATCAAAGGACCACGTTGGATCCCACACGTATGCTTCGGGTTCCTTTTCGTAATCCGAGACAGAGACGCTTGCGTAGTCGAGGGTGACTTCGTCGCCCGCGCTCAAGGCACGGTTCGCAATCACCGCCATCGACTCGGCCTCGATCCACGCGTTCGCGTCACACGAGTGGTTCACCCAGCGCGACTCGTTGTTCGGGATGAGCCACTGATCCGGTGCGATCATGAGCGCGTGGCGAAGCTCCGTGGCCGGGATCTCCGCGCGCGTGATAACCGGACCCGAAAAAACGGTGATCTTTGCACCCTGAGCGACGTCTTTCACGAGCACGAGCTTCTTGCCACAAGGACCGTCCTCAACGCGGGCCAGAAGTGCGTCCGTGATCATCGAGCGACCTCGCCGGGGAGCAAGCTGATCGCGATGGGTCGA
>JAHFDX010000199.1 GCA_023248785.1 Myxococcales bacterium | reverse complement strand
GTACGATCGGTGTAGGCCACCCAACGTACGTAATTGCAGAATTGTCGTGTAATCACAACGGTCGCTACGACGAGGCCGTGCGTCTTGTTCACGCCGCAAAGAGCGCGGGCTGCGATGCGGTCAAGCTTCAGACGTACACGGCTGACACGATCTCGCGCCGTATTAAGACAGAGCGTTTTCGCATTCGTGGAACCATGTGGGACTCGAGTTACACGTTTGAGCTCTACGACAAAGCGCAAACGCCGTACGAATGGCACGCGCGACTGTTCGAGGAAGCGCGATCGGTAGGTCTCGACATTTTCAGTTCACCGTTCGACGAGTCAGCCGTCGATTTTCTTGAATCGCTCGGTGCGCCCATCTTCAAGGTGGCAAGCTTTGAAGTGGTTGATTTTCCATTGCTGCGCCGAATCGCAAAAACGGGCAAGCCGGTCATCGTATCAAACGGGATGACGTATCTGCACGAACTTGATGAAGCGCTTCGTGTGCTTGCCGGCAACGGCGCCCGCGAGGTGTGCGTTCTGCATTGCAACAGCGGGTATCCAACACGCTTTGAAGAGGCGCACTTGCGGACGATCCCCGTGTTGCGTGAAATGTACTCGATACCGATCGGTTTGAGCGACCACTCCATGTGGGCGGATCCTGAAGAGTCAGGCCGTAAGCACCCCATGCCGCACATTTCGGCGACCGAAGCCGTGCGCCTTGGTGCTTGCGTGGTTGAAGTCCATCTGCTGGGCGATCGACAGGAGGCCATTCAGCTTTTGTCTGAGGGCAAGGGTGGATTTGACTGGCCCTTCTCCCGCACGCCCGACGAATTGAAAAAAATGGTCGACTCAATTCGGGCGGTGGAAAAAAATGGGTCGCTTGCGTATGCAACGGAGCTCGAGCGTTCATGCGCGGAGAAGGCGCTCGGTCACGTCTGTCTCGAGCCGACCGAACGTGAGGTGGACAGTCGACGCAATCGGCCTTCGCTCTGGATAACGAAACCGGTGAAGGCAGGGGAGGCGCTTCGCTTCGAAGGGGGAGGCGCAAACGCGGACGGCAACTTTGATTCGATTCGCCCGGGCGGCGGACTGCATACCCGCTATGCAGACGCGCTCGAGCGATGCATTGCGCTCGTTGATTTAGAGCCGGGGACTCCGCTCTCATGGGATGCAGTGATGAAAAGGGCGTAGGTTGATAGGCTCACGCCATCAATTGCGCAAGAACCCATAGAGCTTGTCGATGGACGCCGCTCCAAGAGATTGCAGCGACGCGTAAACCTGCGCCGCGAATTGCGGATCGTGTTGAAAGCGCCGCGAAAAGAATTGAATCGTCTCGACGAGGTCGTTGACTTTTGCATTTTCATCGCCTGCGCAACGGCCGGCCAGCATGACCCGCACAATGCCGTACCGGCTCACAAGCTGCAGGTAGTCCTCCATGGGGGTGTTGCTGGAAAAAGGGAAAGGGTCGCGGACAAGGTCGTTGATTAAGTAGTGTTCAAAAAAATGTGGAATGTCCGCGAGCACCTCCTTTAGCCGGTCGAGGCCGCGCGCATAGCAAGAAATCAGGGTTTGCTCGTCGACGTCCCAGGTTTGGAGATCGAACCCGAGACCAGTGCCAATAGCGCGCTGAATGCTGTTTTGTCTCTCAGAGCGCGACTGGCGCGATCCCATGCGAACCATGGGCGCGAACAAACAAGCTTGGGACGCGTAGTTTGCCGTCATGGGCTCCAGCGCCTCGATGACCTTTCCCCGTTCGATGACTCCTTCGAATTGGCGAACGAGCGCGCCGGTTTGAGCACCTTCACCTGCTCCAAGCAATCGTGTCAGGCTGTCGCAAAAGAGACCGAGCACCGCGAGCCGTTGCCAGATTGCAAGTTGCTTCGTTCGGAGAATACCGAATGAAAAAAACCGGACGTCGCCCATGTGTTGATAAGAGAGACCTTGGTAGGATGAAGCGCTTGCAATGCATGCGTTGCGAGTTTGAATGTCCGCTTCGACGAGCTCGAACGCATCTTCGGCGAGGAGGGCCAATCGTGCTGCTTCAGGACACGAAAGTGTTAGCGACTGAATGAACTCTCCTCCCATCTCCAACGTCGATCGCGGGTAGCCGTAGCAAGTGTCACAAAGCGCGTCTTCGCCCATGTGGTTCTGAATGCTGCACATGCCTTCGTCGAGGAACTTGCAAGTGCCCGCATCGACGTCTTGTTCGAAGCGACCCCACGAGTGGTCTGCTTTCTTTAGGCCCTTTGCGAGCTGAAGGTGACGTCGAAAGCCTTCCGCGAGGGGACCCGTTGTTACCTTTCGATACGCTTGGAAGGTGGCTTTGTCGACTTCAACCGTCCATCCACCGCAGCAGGTGTCTTCGCATGCTGCGCCGATGCAGGTGAAGCGCGTCACGTACAACGGTAAACTCACGCGACGGGTCAAGGTTCTTGGCATCAGGCTCCGAGTGCGACCCCCAGTGTAGGGTGCTTTCGACTTCCTTCACAGGAACCCGTTCTGCGCTTAGTCCGGCTGGTACAAGATGCTCTGCGAACCGTCAGAAAAGTAGTACTTGTCAAACCCGGTACGGTCGAAACTCACGGCGCCGAAGAGGTTCCAAGCGACTGACCAGGCTGCTGCCGTGCGAAAGAACCAACCCATCGGTCTTTCGGTCAGCGCGAGCAGCATGAATAGGAGCAACGCATAGTCGTTCGAGAATCGATACCCAAATTGCCGCCAGCCGCTGTTCTGATATCCGAGGAGCAGTAGCGCCAATAGACCCGTGGTGAGCGCAATCCACACTGTGAGTGGCGATGTTCGTTTCGGCCAAAGAACCCAAAGGTAGAACGGCGTTGTAAACCAAAGCGCAAGGCCGTGTTCGTTGATCTTGAATAACGCGCCAAATGTCTCCGCACCGACGCGCGGGGGTAGCCAAGGCAGCATCGTGAGTGCGATCCCGAGATTCTTGGGAAGGTAATGATAGCTCAACAAGCCCCACTTGAGGATGCGCCCGTGCCACGCGACGGTGAGGTGCTCGTGCCCAAATGCGTACGGACTCGGATTTCGGAACCTCGTGTAGTTGTACCAACTTGCGAGGGCGATGGAGGCCAGCACCGGAACCATAAATGTAACTACAGATCGCGCAAATGGACGCCATCGCAACGATCGAAGTTGCGAATTTAGGCCACGGAGAAACGACTCTTCGTCCACACGAACGGTGGCATGTTCGCGCAGCGCCTCGGCAACGAAAAGAAGGCCGGCGACGAGCATAATGGGCCGCGAAGTCCACGCTCCCGCGAGTGCAAGGCCCGCCCAGAACGGGCGCTCTGCGTTGAGCGAAAAGAGCAGGTAAAGCGCAAGTGCCGCGCCGCCGACGACGTGCGCCGTAAACCAGACAGTGCCCTGGACCGCGGTGAAAAAGAACACGGTGCCGAAGGCAAGCAGGAGCGCGAGAATGAAATTCTCTTTCTCGGAGCGAGCAAGTCGGCCGGTGCGACGCAGTTTTTCGAGCACGAGGAAGAGCGCGCTCGGTCCGATTCCGGCAATCCAAATGGAAAATTGTCCGTCGAAGAATCGCTCGGGCGTCCCTGCCCACTTCACGAAGGGCAACATTAAGATGGCGGGGAAGGGAGGAAAGCTGATGTACGTCTTCCCTTCGAACACCGCAAAGTCGTTGTTTTGCGCATAACCCGGCGCGCCACGAACGAGTTCATGCGTGCCGTGAAGCCATGCATCGGCGAGCAGCGCATAATGATTGTAGGGAGAGTGCTCGGCGATGCGATGCGGTCCGGCCGCTGCCATCCAAACCGCAACGCACACGGTGTAGATAGCGATCGCCAAAAGTACTCGGCGCCTTCGCGAGTCCGGGACCAACCACCCGAAAGACATGCGGGTGCACCGTATCACCGTTTCGAGTTATCGATGTTGCGAAGGTACATTCGCGCTTGTGCGCGGCCGCTTTCGCGTTCGGAGGGCAAAAATCCAGGCGGAAGCGCGGTCGACCTCTTGGCCTAACTTTTGTATGTCCGCCGGCATGACGTCGATGATGCCGCCCGATGCGGCGCGGAAGGCCGTTCGTTTGCTTGCTCGGACGATGATGCGCGACCTGCATGAGATGGGATATTCGGAACAAGACATGATCCATTTTGCGTCGGCGATGCTCGAAGAAGTAGCGAATACCGTCCGCAAGCGTCGAAGCGCGGCGTAAGGTACGCCACGTAACCGGTTTCCTTCAGTTGGCACCTTCTTTCGGTGCCTTCCGTCGTTGACAGGCGCCTGCGGAACCTCCGACAATTTCTTCTCTTCGGGGAGCGCCCACGTCCGATTGGGCTCCGGAGGGCGGAAAGGTCTTTCATGTTTACAGTGATCATCTCGGAGTCGGGAGGCGCGGAGCGCCGCGAGTATTTTGCGAAGGGCGAGGTGAGCATCGGACGCGTGCAAGGGAACGACTTGATGCTTCCCAAGGGAAACGTGTCCAAACACCACGCGCGCATTCTTTTTCGCGATGGTCGGTTCATTGTGAGCGATCTCAAGTCGACCAATGGGACCTATGTAAACGGTCGTAAGATTGCGCAAGCGACCCCGGTGCGAGAAACCGACAAGATTTTCATCGGCGACTTTGTGTTGCGACTCGAGCCGGGAGCTTCCGATCAACCGGTACCCGTCCATGTGGATGCTGTAGCCGTGGCCCCCATGCGCGGCCCAATCGGTTCGAATCCGCAACTTTCACCAATGCCAATGCAAGCGGGTGCTCAGGCGGCCCCACAGGTTCCAATGGGGGTGCCTCAGGCGGTTGCTCAGAATCCGGCCGCCCCGGCGCAGCGACCTAGCCGTCCAGTTCAAGAGGCGCGCCCGCCGTCGAGGCCACCCGTACCTCCACCAGGTCTGCCGCAACGACAACAAACGATGGCGCTGCCTGGAGCGCGTCCGCAGGTAGCCGCGGGACCGAATTTTGGCGGTACACCCGCGGCACCGGGTGTTGCACCGCTTGTGTCACCGCCGCAGATGGCATCGGCGAATGCGGCCGTGGCGCCATCGGTGCCACAGGTGCCGGTCGTGGCACCGGCGCCTCACCCGGTTCCTTTGCCCGCTGCGGTTCCTCCTCCAGCGCCGGTGCGCCCGGCCCCAGTGGCAACCGCTCCTCCGCCGGCACCTGCACGTCCGCCGTCAGTTCGCGACGGTGCCGCAACCGCAGCCCGTCGATTGGCGTTGGTCACGCTTGTCGATCGCGTGTCCGACGTTGTGAATCTCGCGCCGTTGGCAAGCAACGCGGTGGTCGACGAAAAGATGGCCTCGATCCTCGATCGCGCAGTACGCGAACAAGCGAACGCCATGCGTGAAGAAGGTGAAGTCCCGGACGGTGTGGAAATCGAGCTTGTATCCCGGGATGCGCTGAAGGAACTCGTGGCGTTAGGTCCGCTCTCCGCGTTGCTCGAAGACGAGTCGATCACGGAAGTGCACGCTGTTCGTTTCGATTCGCTGCTTGTATTCCGCGCGAAACAATCGGCGTATGCGGAGGTGGCATTTTCGGGGAACGCGGCGCTTGAGCGAGCCATTCGCCGGCTTGCGGTGGAAAGTGGCGACGGCATTTCGCCAAGCGAGTCACTCGTCACGCGTCGGTTGCCGAACGGCGTTGCCATGACCGCAATTTTGCCTCCGTATGCGCCGCATGCGGTGCTCACCCTCAAACGAGCGAAGCGGCAAGAGTCCTCTCTCGAGGAAGCCGTGCGCGGAGGAGTTTTGGGTCGTTCTGTTGCGACGTTCCTTGAGCACTGCGTGGTATCGCGCGCGAACGTTCTTGTGATGTCGAGTTCGGCGTCGTCGGCTACGACGTTTCTTTCGGCACTCGTTGCGACGGCACCGCCTGCCGAACGCGGGGCGCTCATTCAGGAAAGCGAAGACGTTGGTGTCCCCGGCGCACACATCATCTCGCTCAACATTCCGCGTCCTGGTGAAGCCGCGCAGTTGCTTCGGGCGGCCACGCTTACCGGTGCATTGCGTACGTTTGTGGCCCCGACAAGTACGTCTGCGCTCCATGCCGTGATCGATACGATCCTCTCCGGCGCTCAAGGGGTCGTGGCCGCCACCGTCGGACCGTCGCTGCAACTCGGGCTGGGACGCCTTGCCGGACAGGTGGTTTTTGCGCGGCCCGGCACCTCGTTTGAAATGGGACGTGAACTGCTCCATGAGAGCTTCGATGTGTTTGTAGAAATTTCGCACGGCGAAGGGGGACGGACTCGGGTCTCCCGCATCGCGGAATCAACCTCTGGCGAGGGCACGTCCACGCTGCGCGACATCTTCGCTGTTGAGGGCAGCGGCGACTGCGTTGCGACCGGCCTCACGCCACGCGTTGTAGCCCTCTTCGGCGCAGCCGGCCTCCGGGTTGATCCTGGGTTATTCAGGAAGGCGCCGCGGTAGGTCCCCCGATATGTCACGTACGACGTGATATGTACGACGCGTCACGTCGTGGGGTTCCTCACATCGCTCGGAATGACATGTCGGGGGGGCCTGGGGATGACAGGTCCCAACGGCTTCTATTCCGAAACCTGCTCGCCGTCTTGGCGCTTGACCATCTCGCGGTGAAGCATTCGCTTCTTTAGCGGACCCAAGTGGTCGATCATCAACACGCCCTGAAGATGGTCGTATTCGTGCTGGATCGCGATCGCGAGCAGGCCCTCCGCTTCGATTTCGAATGGGTTGCCATCGCGATCGAGTGCACGAGCCAACACCCTCGCGGCGCGCTCCACCTCAACGCGGGCGCCCGGGAAACTGAGGCATCCCTCGTCCCATTTCATCTTTCCGGTCAGCTCGACGAGTTCCGGATTGATGAAGACGCGAAAATCGCTCGGCTCGTCTTCGCCCGCGCAATCCACAACAAAGAGCTGATACGGCTCCCCAATTTGCGTTGCGGCGAGACCTGCCCCGACCGCCGCATACATAGTCTCGGCCATATCCTC
>JAHFDX010000198.1 GCA_023248785.1 Myxococcales bacterium | reverse complement strand
CGGGCTTCGCCGCTGAACATGCGCGCTACCGTGATCAGATCGATCACATGGCGATCTTTGGCGGCATGCTCCACGACGACGGTGAAGGGCGCGTTTGGCCGTTGCCCAGTCGTGAGCCACTTCTTACGTATCGAATGTCCCGAAGAGACCGTGCGCGCACTTCGCTCTTGCTTCGAAGAATGGCCGAGATTTTTCTTGAGGCGGGCGCCCAAGAAATATTTTTGCCCATTTTTGGCAGCGAGCCGATCGATCGTGACGGTCTTGCGAGCTTTCCGTTCGACCAAATCAAAGGGTCGAAGATCGAAAGTTCGTCACAGCATCCGCTGGGCACGTGTCACATGGGAAAAGACCCCCGCACGAGCGTCGTCCGTGCAGACGGCGCCACCTGGGATGCGCCGAACGTATTTGTGACGGATGGCAGCATCTTGCCCACGAGCCTCGGCGTAAATCCTCAGCTCACCATCATGGCCATGGCCGCGCGAATCGCGCATGGCATGAGCGGGCAATCATCAATGTCATCCTGAGCTCGCACCGGCGAGCGAAGCACCCCCTCTCGGGTGCGTGAAGCAGAGGGGGTCTTTGTCTTACGGATGACAAGCGTGGGGGAACTTATTACTTCCCGTAGGGTCGTGACCAGCAGCCGTAGCCGTAGTCGTTCGTGTCCGCGCCGAACTTGTAATAGCCGTAGCACTCGTTGAGGGGGAGGTCGCTGCTGCGGCTGTACGCGCACCCTACGCCTGCAGCGCTCGCGCCGGCGGGTGCGGTTGGGCAGTCGGCGACGAGCTTGCTGCCTGCGTCGGTCGTTTCCTTCTTGCATTCGACCTTCGACGTCGCGGTGCAGAACTTCTCCGTCGTGGCGATGTCGTTCGTCGCGCATATACCCGTCGTGCAGTCCGCATCCGACCGGCACGGCGAACAAAGGTTTCCGTCGCCTTTGCAAACACCCGCGCGCGGCGTGCAGAGTTTGACGCCCGCCGTTGCGTTGTCGGCGCAGTCCGCCCACTTTTCGCACGTGTTGTTGTCGGTGCATGACGACGCGCAGAACTTCACGCTGTCGGTGCCCGCGATACAACGTTGGCCTCCGCGGCAGTCGGTGTCGGCATTGCACGGAGCACAAAAATCACGAGGAAGGCACAGCTTCACGGTCTCGCGGTACTTCACTTCGGTCGAGTCCGCGTTTGGCGACGTGCGAGCTGAACCGCAGTAGAACGTGCTCGAGCAATCGCTGTCGCTCGTGCAATCGTAACGCGTACAGATCGAATTGCCATCGGTCGGGCTTGTGCCGTAGCACTTGAAGTCGAACGCTTGGTTGCAATCCGTGTTCTTGTCCTTGCCACCGTGCGAGGGGTTGCAAGCAACTCCCCATTCGCCACCGGTCGTTGTGGGCGCGCCGCTGACGCAATAGTTCACGGTGCCATCCTTCTCGCAGTGATACGCGGAGGGGCACTCGCTGTTCGAGTTGCACAGACGCCGGCACGCGACATCGCCCTTCGAGGACGCAATACACTTATTGCCCTCTGCGCACTTCGTCTGATCGCACGATGAGGCTGTGCCGCCATCAACACCCGCGTCTCCGTTGACGCCGGTTGAGGTTGAGCAAGCAAAACCGACGGCTGCCATGGCAAAAAACGCCGCCGAGGCACCAACCAACCACCAAATTCTGTGAGACTTTCGGTTCATCTCTGTCCACCCCACCCGGTAAAATACGGTTTCCTGCCCCGTCTCGAATGAATTCCCGAACCACGGGTTCGGCTTGACGTTCTCGAGCGCTCCTCTAGGCTGACCACGCCTGTAGCACATTTCGGTCAATGTGGAACGATGATGGGTGGAACGATGATGATGAATCGAAACGTAGGGTTGTTGGGGTTTGCTCTCCTTATCGGAGGCGTTGGCGCGTGCAGCTCATCTGGCGGGTCCACGGGAACCACCGGTGGCAACGGCTCGGGTTCCCAGGATCCCGGTGTCACAGGCTCAGGGCAGGGCGAAGACCTCAGCACGGCGGCGAACCCGTACGGTGTGGCCTATCCCACAAAGGGCTTCGGTGTAACGGCACGCAATGGTGGCCGTAACCCTGGCAGCGTCCTCAAGAATTTCCGCTTCCTCGGTTATCCGGGAGGCGATAAGTCAAATGGTTTGCAGCCGATCAACATGGCGAATTTCTTCGATCCGGAGATGCGTCAGTACAAGGTCATTGTCTTTGCAGCGACGGGCAACTGGTGCACGTACTGCCGCAAGGAAACCTCGGAAGTCGTTAAGGAGAAGGACGCTCTCGCGGCTGCCAAAATCGCCTTTATCCAAGGGGTCGTTGAAGGCGCATCGGCAGGCAAGGCGGCTACCCAGACCGACTTCGACAAGTGGGTCGCTGACTTCGACGTCAACTTCAACGTGTTCGTCGACGACGGAAAGCGCAACATGGGTCCGTTCTTCCCGTCGGGTGGATTGCCATTCAATCTCGTCATCGACGCGCGTTCCATGGAGCTGTTGCAGAGCATCAATGGGTACTCCTCGTCGGGCACTCTTGCGATGGCACAGACGTTCACCGCGTGGGTTGATTCGCATCCGGCGAGCACGTACTAACGAGAGTCTCGTCGTCCCGCGTGCATATTGGGCATATCGGGATTGATTCCATGCCGAGCGTCGTGTTTCGATGCTCGGCATGTTCCGTTTTGTACTTCTCCTCGCATCGATTTTGACGTTCGTCGGCGGGTGTGATCCCCCAAGCGGGAATACGCCCACGAACAATTCCTCCGGTGCAGCCGCTCCGGATTTCACCGCACGCGACTCGTTTGGCAACACATTCCACATGAGCGAACACCTTGGCAAGAAGGTGATCCTCCTCGATTTCTGGTCCACGTACTGCGAGCCGTGCAAAGCGGCCTTTCCGCACATGCGCGAGATGTATACCAAGCTCAAGGACAAGGGATTTATCGTTGTGGGCGTGGCCATGGACGGGCCGGAAACGGTGGCCGAGGTTCGCGGTTTTCAAGAGCGCTATTCGCTGAACTTCCCCATCGTGCTCGACGAAGACTCGCGTGTAGCAAGCCTGTACAACCCGAAGAAGGCGATGCCGCTGAGCGTGCTCATTGATCGAACGGGCAAAATTGCCGTTGTTCGTGAAGGCTTCAACCCGGGCGACGAAGAGCTCATCGAACGGGATGTGAAGAAAGCGCTCGGCCAAGGTCCAACCGCGAATACGGCGGAGGTTAGGTGAGGCGAGTCTCCCCGGCATTTGTAACCATCATAGGTTTCTTTGTGTTTGGGCGCGCGTTCGCCTTGGAAGTGGGCAAGGTGGCCAACAAGCCGATGACGCTCGACGTGACGAACTCGTCTGTCGTTGCGCAGCAGTTCGATGCGCGCGAGACTGAAGGGCAGAGCCCGCTCGATTACGGCTACGGTAGTTTTCTCAACCGACTCAACGTCGCGCTCCGCTGGTATGGATTTACCGCGGGCATGAGGCTCGATTCGTCTGTGTATTGGCGGCGCCCGAAGGATCGAGACAACTTGAGCGTTACACCGGCGACGGTTGAGCGCGATGGGTCGACACGATTTCGCAACGCAGTCTATCCGGCGAAAATGTGGCTTACGTACGACCGGCCCGGCCTCGAAGTGACTGCGGGGGATGCGTACGCGCAGTTTGGGCGAGGACTTGCGCTTTCGATGAGAAAGCTCGACGATCTTGGCGTCGACACCACGCTGCGCGGGGGCAAGGTGCAATGGCAAAAAGATCCATTTGCAGTTACATTTCTCGCGGGATTTGCCAACCCGTCGCGCGTCGATGAAGCGACAGCGCGTACATTGTTCTTGCGGGAGGCTTTGGCGAGTTCCACGCTGGGTCCGCAGCCCGTGTTTGGATCCGACCGACTCTACGGTGCAGAGGCGCAGCTTGGTCGAGGATGGCCTGTCACGGTGGCAGTGCGCGGAGTGCGCTTTGATCGATGCGCGCCCTACAGATACGACGACAAAGGACGCATCATTGACAACGGGCTTCTCTCCTCGCCGTTCGGTTCGTGCGATTCCGCCGATAAAGAACAATTCGGAGCGACGTTACCCAATGACAGTCCAGGCGCCGCTTCCCGCCACGTCGACATGCTTGGCGCTTCCATTGAGGTGCCGAACTTGTGGAAACATGGAAAGTTCTACCTCGAAGGTGCGTATCAGCGTCGCGAACCATTCGATTCGGTGATCGACAAAACCGCATCCAACTTCGGCAACGCCGTGTATGCCGGCGCGACGGTGACCGTTGGCATTACGACGCATACGCTCGAGGTGAAGAGCTATCGCAATTTCTATCCCGTGCTCGCTAGCGTTGACATTAGCTACGCGCCCGAGCTTTCGACGGTGGCGTATTCTGCCATTCCGACGGCCGAACTCATCACGCAAGATAACATGTACGGATCGTTCAACGCATGTGTGAACGGTGGGCGCTATCGCGTCGACGTGAAGTTGCTCAAGAACTTCTTTGTGTACGGTCAAGCGATCTACGCACATTCAAAGTCCGAGATTGCAGGCGGGCGATGCGATGAACTGGGCCACACGATTGTTCCCAAGGGTACCGATCCGAACGAAGTGCATGCGAGGGTCGTCGATGGGCTCACGGGTTTTGAGTGGCAGTTCGACAACAACCGATCACAGCTCTTCGTGTCGGCGGGGGCGCGTAGCAACGACAAGGACAACGGCGAATTTTATTATCGGGAGACATCGTTTCAGTACACGTTCACAAAGTACATCAAGGGCCCCTATTCGTTTGAATTGACAGGACGCCATCGTCAGAGGCGAGAAGAAGATCAGAACGTGCGCGACAAGGGCGTCGCGCAACCGTGGACGCAAGGAGAGCACTACACCGCGTTCAAGATTGCGCCGAAGTGGGTGTTCTCGCAGGGCATCGAGTACACGACGCAAATTGGATTTCCGACCTACTATTTCAACGGAGTCATCGTTTACCGCTTCACGAGCAACTCGAGCGTGCGCCTCTTTGCCGGCCAGCAACGCGGGGGGCTTCGGTGTGTTAGCGGCATTTGCAGATTTTTCCCAGCGTATGAGGGCGTGCGCGCGGATTTGACGTTGCGATTCTAAGCACGCACAAAGTGGTTGCGTACGGTTTGCTCGAGTGCCGCGAGGGGTTTCTTGCCGCCCTGCCACCCGAGAAGCTCTCGCGCCTTGCTCGAATCGTAGACGACACGCCTCGTCATTTGCACGACGAGCTGTCTCGAGAACGGTGGTTGTTTCTTCGGCGATACGTGCGCCATGGAACCTTCGATGACCGTTGCGAGCGTGAGGGCAACGCCGTACGGAAGCGAAATCGGGCCTTTGGGCGGAAGGGGCATGTGCGAAGCGCGCGCAATTGTATCTAACACTGATCGAATTGTGGGTGGCGGGGACGATGCAATGTTGAATGCCTCGCCGGGTGCACGTTTGGATGTTGCGGCGAGCAGGATCGCATCGCACAGATCGCGCACATCAATGACGTTGAGTGGTGCTTCGCCTCCGTCGACCACGATGGCGAGGCCTTTCTTCAGAAGGCCGAGCACGCGTGGGACGAAGACGCGATCGAACGGGCCGAAAATGACCGGGGGACGAAGAGCAACAACTTCCATGCCGAGCTCTTTGCCGAGCGCAAACGCGACGCGCTCGGCTTGGAACTTTGTGTCTTCGTAAGGAGCACCGAAGAGGCGAGGGGCGTAGAGCTCGTTGATGATCCCGCGATCGGGTCGTCCGTAGACGGCGACAGAGGAGAGATGAACGAATCTGTGCACGCCAGCGCTCGCAGCGGCCCGCACGGCGCGCTCGGTTCCGCGGACGTTCACTTCGACAAAGGGTTCGCGATCGCCAAAGTCGCCGACGTGCGCGGCCGTGTGTACGAATACATCCGCACCTTCTGCGAGTTCACGAAGGGCTGAATCGCTTGCGAGATCACCTTCGACGAGAGTGACGCCTTCGCGCTGTAGAGCGGATGCGTGTGCTCGATCACGCACAAGAGCGCGGAGTGAATGGGCATGGGAAAGTGCAACGTCGATGAAGGCTGCTCCGACTCCGCCCGTTGAGCCGGTGAGGGCAAAACGCATGGGCCGAGTCTGCGCGGAGGAAGCGTCGCGGGCAAGCGGTCGTTCGATCGCGCGGATTTACTCGGTTGTTCGGCTCGCTTGACGCGAGCGAGTTACGGCGATAGCTCTCTCAGCTCCCTTAGGCGCGTAGCTCAGTGGTAGAGCACTACCTTGACACGGTAGGGGTCGTTGGTTCAATCCCAATCGCGCCTACAGAGGTTCCCCTGATCTTCATGCGGGTTGAAGCGAGCGAGGCTTCAGCCCGTTTGGCTTTTCTCCCCACTTGCGAGGGGTGAGCACCAGAAGAAGGACCCGCTTCCCGAAGACGTTCGCGCGAAATTCGAGCAGTGCGAGGCTTCAACCCTTCGTTGACGCGCGGCGCAGAAGGAAAGTGGCCGGCAAGGTTGCGATCACAGTTCCGAGATTGACGGACAGCACGTTGAATCGCGCGCCTTGCGTCCAACACATCGTGCTGTCGAACAAGAACCAGGCAAGAAGCGAGACAAGAATGGCGCGCCACACCCAAGGTTGTTCGCTGCCGCAGCGGGCGCTCCACGCGAACAAGACATAGTTGGCGACGATGCAACCACCGATGGGACCAAAACAAAAGACGAGCGCGCGGCGAGCATCATGTGGCATCGGTCCGCCGAACAACTCGAGGCCCGTTTGGTCCCACCACGGGGCAAAGAGGAAGGTGTTCGCGCCAAAAGCTACGACAAGCCCCGCAAGAACGAGGATACCGCACACCCAAGCCGCAACTTGCTCTTTGGGTCCAGGTGAGCGTTCGTAGGCGGAGAGTGCCTTGGAGTCGATGAGTAGTAAGAGCGGGATCACCGCAACGAGCGGCATCAGATTGATCATCCAAATGTTGAAGTGGGCACCGAGTC
>JAHFDX010000197.1 GCA_023248785.1 Myxococcales bacterium | reverse complement strand
TGCGCGCTTCGCTCATCTGCCCACGGCTCAAGCGCTTCGGCCATCTCGAACGCGCTAGAGAATCGATCGTCTGGTTCACGTGAGAGTGCGCGATGAATCACCGCGCAAAGTTCCTCCGGAAGATCGGGCCGCAGCGTGTGAATGGAGGGTGGGTCTTGCGTGAAAATCTTAAACAGAATTTCAGTGAACTCACCCGATTCGGAGTGAAACGGCGTTCGCCCCGTCAGCAGCTCGTACAAGATGACACCGACCGAGTACAAGTCGCTCCGCGCATCGACGTCCTTGGGTGATCGCGCTTGCTCCGGAGACATGTAGAGCGGCGTGCCGAGAGCGGAGTTCGTGCGCGTGATGTTGCCGCCTCCAGGCTGCTGAACCTTGCTGATTCCAAAGTCAAGCAGCTTGACGAAATCGCTTTCGCCTTCTTTTCGAATGACGAAACAATTCGACGGCTTCATATCGCGGTGGACGATGTTGACCGCGTGCGCGACTTGCAAACCGCGGAGTGTTTGCAGCGTGAAGTGAATCGATCGCGCGATTGTCAGGCCGGGGATGCCCTCTTTCACTAGCAAATCCGCGAGGTCCATTCCCTCGAGGTACTCCATGACCAAATAGGGTGAGCCCGTGGAGAGCTGGCCAACGTCGTACACTTTGACCACGTGATCACTATCGATTTGCGACGCTGCGACACCCTCATTGACAAACCGCTCGACCGCTCCAGCAAGTAGCATCACAGCGGGACTCATGAACTTGAGCGCCACCGGTGCGCGCCGCACGAGGTGCCACGATTTCGCAACGGCGCCCATGCCCCCTTCGCCAATAATCCGCTCGATCTGATACTTGCCGTCGATGATCTCGCCGGGCTGCGGATAGGGCGGAGGCATAGGATAGCCTTGGTTCATGGGGCGCGTGGGTTAGCGTACCAGGGATGCGCGTTGGACGCGCGGACGTTGGCCTTCCGTGTGCCCCCTAAGTGGATGACATGTACTATCCGCCCCATGTCGGAGCCTCGCACCCACGCGCTATTGCTCAAACAACTTGAAGAACGCAGCGTGGAAGCTCGTTCGGCGGGAGGCGCTGACCGCATCGAGAAACACCACGAGCAAGGCAAGCTCACGGCGCGCGAGCGCATCGAGTTCTTGCTCGATACGGGGTCCTTTGTGGAAACCGGGCAGCTCGTCACACATCGGTGTGCCGACTTCGGGATGGAGAGGCAGAAGTTTTTGGGCGATGGGGTCGTCACCGGGCACGGCACGATCGATGGCCGCAAAGTTTGTGTATTTGCGCAGGATTTTACGGTGTTTGGTGGCTCACTTGGGGCGGCCCACGCGGAGAAAATCTGCAAGCTCATGGATCTCGCCATGAAGATTGGCGTACCCGTCATTGGCCTCAACGATTCAGGGGGTGCTCGCATCCAAGAGGGTGTCGGGTCTTTGGCCGGGTACGCAGACATCTTCTTGCGCAACACCCTTGCGAGCGGAGTCGTGCCGCAGATCAGCGCGATCATGGGGCCGTGTGCGGGGGGGGCTGTGTACTCGCCCGCCATCACGGACTTCATCCTGATGGTCGAAGGCACGAGCTACATGTTCATTACGGGTCCCGACGTCATCAAGACGGTCACGCACGAAGAAGTGACCAAGGAAGACTTGGGAGGCGCCCACACGCACGCGAGCAAAAGTGGCGTCTGCCACATGGTGGCCGTCGACGATCGCGAATGCCTTACGCAGATTCGTGACCTCCTTAGTTACATTCCATCGAACAACACCGATGATCCCCCGTACATGCCCACGACCGATCCGACCGATCGTGAAGTCCCCGAACTCGATACCCTGGTGCCTGTCGAATCCAACAAGCCGTATGATGTAAAAGATGTGATCGCGTTGGTCGTCGACGACGGCAAGTGGCTTGAAGTCGCTGCCGAATACGCCGCCAACATCGTCATTGGCTTCGCACGAATTGGTGGGCGCTCGGTGGACCTTGTGGCGAATCAACCGCGCGTGCTTGCGGGGGTGCTCGACATCGACTCGTCGATGAAGGCGGCTCGTTTCGTGCGCTTTTGCGACTGTTTTAATGTCCCGCTAGTTACATTTGTTGATGTTCCTGGATTCTTGCCCGGAACCAACCAGGAGTACGGCGGCATCATTAAACATGGGGCCAAGTTGCTTTTCGCTTTTGCCGAGGCGACCGTGCCAAAGATCACGGTCATCCTGCGAAAGGCGTACGGGGGTGCGTACGACGTCATGGCCTCAAAGCACATCCGCGCGGACGTGAACCTCGCGCTTCCAACAGCCGAGATTGCGGTGATGGGACCGGACGGTGCGGTCAACATCATCCACCGAAGTGAAATTCAAAAAGCGAAAGATCCTGTGGCGACGAAGGCGCATTTCGTCAATGAGTACAGAGACACGTTTGCGAATCCGTACAAAGCGGCCGAGCTTGGATTCGTCGACGAGGTGATTCAGCCGCGGTTCTTGCGCGCGCGCCTATGGAGGTCGCTCGACCTGCTCAAAAATAAGCGAGACAAGAATCCGCCGAAGAAGCACACGAACATTCCGTTGTGACGACGCGATATTGCCCGGTGCTCGCTGCTTGGTGTCAGCGTTGAAGTTCGGTCGTTTTCTCGACCGAGCTCGATGTCGAACTCGGTTTTGCGGTACGTACTTCGGTGGCCATCTTCTCGGCCCAGACGTAAAGTGCTCCCAAGAACGCGACTGCCGCGACCAAAATTAATTTCCTCATGCCTACCCCTCCGGTGCCCATGCGTCGCAAACGGCCGACTCATGCTTCGTCACAGCTACCCTATAACTGCGTGACAGCTGCGTGATAAAAGGTGTCCGAGGAGGGGGGCGAAGATCAACAAAAAGGTGGGTTAGGCCTTCGGTGCCGCATCCGCGGGCGTTGTTTCGGGCTTTTCGTCGGACGGAATCGCCTTCACGACCTGCTCGAGCAGGGTGGACAGGTGGCGGAACGAATCGGCCTGCGTTTTGATGGCTAGACTTGCCAAGGAGAGTCCATGGCGCGCCCACACGGCGCCAAGGCGCGCTGCCGATTCTACGACGCGAGGAACCATCTCGCCCACGGCGTCTGCGGTGCTCTTGATTGCGGATTCTTGGTGATTACTCATGGCGTACTTCCCTTCTTGTTTTCATCTCCAGGCGTTTGTGGCCTGCAAGTTTTGCAAATGAACATGCGAGCCCCCGGTCGATCCGTGAGGGCGAGATAAGCGTCGTTTCCAGGGCGAAGCGCATCGCTGCACTTGGCGCACGAACACGGCACATTGAGGACGAGCTCCTGGAAGCCGAACACCCCTTCGAGCGGATCGCTCTCCGCAGGGATGCCCGGTTTTGGACGATTTTCGCCGAGATGCTTAGCGGCGGTACGAAGGCGTTGCTCGACCTTGTCGTGCGCGCGATCTGCCACAGCGACCGCATCTTCCAAAATGGTACGAACCAGGTTCGAGACCGGCACCCTCAGGTTTTCAGCAAAACGCTTGAGCTCAGCCTCAAGAACGGCCGGAACGCGGGTATGAATGACCCGTTCCTTCCGCTCCCGTTCGGGGGTTTCCTCGGCGTTTTCGGTTTCTGGCGTCTTTTCGTTTGAATCATTTTGTATCACGATGAGTCACTGTGTATCACAAAGTGATTCATCGCAAGGAAAATCATCTACCCCGCGTATTTGCCCTGAAACACATGGCGCGCGGGTCCTGTCATGGCCGTCCTGCCCCCCGAATCAACGCGAATGATGAGGGGTCCGCCCGGCAAACGCACTTCGCAGGGCTCCGAATACGGCCATTGTTCGGTAACGCACGCGACGGCGACGGTAGCGCAGGCGCCCGTGCCGCACGCTTCGGTGAACCCGACGCCGCGTTCAAACACAACGAGGTCAATGCCGCGTTCGGTAAGGGTTGCAAATTCAACATTGGTTCCACTCGGAAAGGCCGTGTGCGTGGAGATGGCGCGTCCCAAGCGATCCATCTCCGCGCGCCCAAATTCGCCAAAAAGAATGGCGTGTGGATTTCCCGCATCCCCGACTTCCACGGTGATCGACGCCTCCCCCAACGCAACGGTTTGCGAGCCAAGCGCTCGGACAAGCCCCATATCGACACAAACATTGGCGGCACCATCCTCCACGACGTCCACTTCGCATCCACGGGGGCCGGCATCCGTGTCGATGACAAGCGATGTGGACGCGCTGCGGGCAAGTGAAAGTGCGACACATCGTAACCCGTTGCCGCACATTTCTGGCACGCTGCCGTCGGCGTTGATCACCTTCATGCGTGCTGCCGATCCCGCAGTTCGGGCGGGTAAGACAAGAAGGACGCCATCGGCGCCCACTCCACGTCTGCGGTCGCAAATGCGCCGGGCGAGTTCGCTCGAAATCGCGTGCTCCTCCGCGACGCAAACGACAATGAAGTCGTTGCCGAGGCCTTCGTATTTATCGAATGCGAGCACACTGAAACGGTAGCACCGACATGCACGCCCTCATTTGAAAAGGCGCTCACGCAGCAAGTCGACGTCGATGCCTTGGACTTCAACCAACTTTTTCCGTGCAGTTTCACCGCGCAAAACGTGTACTGCGCGCTTTGGGACGCCAAGTGCGTCGGACAAGAAACGGACGAGTTCCTCGTTTGCGGCGCCGTCGACGGGTGGGGCGCTTAGCTGAAGTTCGAGCGCGCCTTCAGCCGAAACACCCTTCACCTGAGTCGTGTGTGCGCGCGGCTTGGCGTGGACTTTGAAGCGCAGACCGGTGGTGTGCACAGTCACTTGCAGCCCGATCGTGCCCATCTCCTTCGTGTGTACCATGGCTGCTGGTTGCAGCGGACGCTGATACGATGGAGCCATGTCGCGATTGCGATGGTTGACTTCCGGCGAATCCCACGGGCCCCGTCTCACCGCGCTGGTTGAAGGAATTCCAGCCGGCTTGCGATTGCTCCCGGAGGACGTGAACGTGGACCTCGCGCGACGGCAGCGAGGGTATGGCCGAGGAGGGCGCATGAAGATCGAGACCGATTGCGTGTCGTTCGTCGGCGGGGTTCGCGATGGCGAAACGCTGGGGTCGCCCCTTGCGATGCAAATCGAGAATCGCGATTACGTGAGCTGGACTGATCGGATGGCGCCAGAACCGCTATCCGAACGGCCAGAACGCCTGGTAAGACCCCGCCCGGGTCACGCGGATCTTGCGGGTGGTCTTAAATACGACCGCCGCGATTTGCGTGACGTGCTCGAACGCGCCAGTGCACGCGAAACAGCTGCGCGTACGGCGGTTGGAGCGGTTTGCCGGCGTCTTTTGGCGGAAGTTGGCATCGACGTATTTGCCCACGTCGTTCGCATTGCAGACGTCGAAGTGGGCGCGCTTCCCGAATCCCTTTCCGATCTTCGAGTGGTGACGCGTGCCTCGGATCTTGCCTGTGGCGATCCCGGGGCCGAAGCACGAATGCGCGAAGCGATCCACCGAGCGTCCCACCAAGGTGACACGCTCGGCGGCGTCTTCGAAGTTGTGGCGACGGGCGTCATGCCGGGACTCGGAAGTCACGTGCAATGGGATCGCAAACTCGACGGACGCATTGCGCAAGCGATCATGAGCATCCAAGCCATCAAAGGGGTCGAAATCGGCCTTGGATTTGAGGCGGCCAAGGTTTCTGGTTCGCACGTGCACGACGCGATTCATTACAACGCACATGCGAAACGCTTCACCCGTCCCACCAATCGCGCCGGTGGTCTCGAGGGCGGTATCACCAACGGCGAACCCTTGGTCGTACGAGGCGCGATGAAGCCCATCGCGACGTTGCGCAAGGCCCTCATGAGCGTGCATATCGACAGCAAGCAGCCGTTTGAGGCAGCGTTTGAACGCAGCGACATTTGCGCCGTGGCCGCGGCCTCGGTTGTGGGCGAAGCCATGATGGCGATCGTGCTTGCGGACGCTTTGCTGGAAAAATTTGGGGGCGATAGTGTACGTGAGCTAAAATGTAATGTGAATTGTTACATGGGTCGGATTTCGGGGTATTGAAGAATTTCGTTGGATCGAGACCCAAAGCACGCCCATCCTACCAAACCTGTTTTACGCCGTAGCTTGCTAGGTTTTTGTCCATTGAAATGATCGCGAGGTTGTCCTTCATCGCCTGCGCGACAAGAAACCGATCGAAGGGGTCGCCGTGACGATGGGGTAATGTCTCTACCAGTTCGATGTGCGCAAGTTCGATGCTGACGACGTCGAATCCGGCATCGTTCGTGTGTTGCCGAAAGTAACGACCCACGTTAAGGGGGAGGCGAAGTTTGCCGACGCCGACCTTGATCGTCATCTCCCACGCAGAGACGAGACTTACCAGACACTCGCCTTTCGTAATGACCGAGCGAGGCCGCTTGGACAGGTTCGGACTGTCGTCGACCCACCAGAGAAACGTATGGGTGTCGAGCAGGTATCTTACTTGACGTAGTCTTTGAACACCTCGAGCGGGGCGTCGAAATCGTCGGCCATCCCAAGGATTTGTCCTTTTCCGGTTCAGGGTCGTCGTTTGCCAGCGGGTGGCTTGATGGAGACAAGCCGCAGGAGCGCCTTGTTGTCCTTCGCGATCACGACCTCCTCGCCGGCCATGGCCCGACTCACAAGTTCCGAAAAATGAGCCTTCGCTTCGGCGATGTTAAATTGGCTCACATGGTCATTGTACGTGACTATGTTACCAGATCAACGTGGGCCCCCTCGCCCGCGAAGGGGCGTGGACTTACCCCTCGTTTCCATGGATTCGCTGCACTAGGCTCACCGGATGCCGAAGCCGATCGTACTCAGCGGAATGATGGGCTCCGGAAAGAGCACCGTAGGGCCCATGCTCGCCGCGAGGCTCGGGCGTTCCTTTGTCGACACCGATGCGCACATCGCGATTCAAACCGGTTGTTCGGTGGGCGAGTTTTTTCGCACTCGCGGCGAATCGGCATTTCGAGATCT
>JAHFDX010000196.1 GCA_023248785.1 Myxococcales bacterium | reverse complement strand
TCAAGTGCCTCAAGGACTTTGTACGCTGCAGACAGTGCTCGTGAGGTTTCCGGCGATGCCTCGATCGACACCCGTTCGGGAAGGTCGCTTGGCGCCATAAACGAAAGCCAGCGGTGTCTTCGCCTTCGACGAATGGACTCCCGTGCCACAAACACCGCAATGCTCCCAAGCCACGGCCCGAGCGCGTCCGGATCGCGCAGATCCGCCACGCGCTCAAGAGCCCGCACGAACACATCATTAATGAGGTCGTCGAGGTCAGCCCGTGTGCCGAGGACACGACAGAGTACGCGCGCCACATAGGCTCGGTAGTCGACGATGAGTTCGCGCGCCGCCCAGGCCTTCCCGCACCGAAGCGCATGGCCGAGCGCTTCAGCCTCGCGATCAGGCACCGCGTCAGGGTTTGCCACGGTTGGACTGGACATTACGCGTAGGCGTGTAGCAGGTCTCAATGCCCTGTGGTGGCCGGGACCCGAAAAGATGGCTCAAAAACTTGTGACTGCACGACTTAATTGCAGGAATCGGGCGCCAACGTGATCTTCTGCGCGCGCACAGTCCTTGCCATCGATCAGCCCGCGACCCCAAAGCGACTCCGGTACGCGCTCGGTGATACATCGGTGCGAGCCCTGAAGAGGCGGCTGAAAGAACGAGCATCTTTGTAACCGCAGTCGATCGCAATCGATTCGACGTTCTTCGCGCTTGAGTCGAGCTGTCGCTTCGCCATCTCGATACGAACGCTCTGAACATACTCGAGAGGACCCGCGCCGGTCGCCGCTTTGAAGCGTCGATTGAGGGTGCGCAAGCTCATGCCGCTAACTTTCGCAAGTTGGTTTGTGCTGATGTTGTCTGCAAAGTGACCTTCGATCCACTCCTGCAGCTGCCGAATACCCTCGTCGTCGTGTGAGTTCTGAGACCGGAACAATGAGTACGGGAGCTGCGATTCGATGTGCGTTCCGATGTTCAATGCCTTGCCGCTGAGCACGGCAACCTCGTGGCCGCAGTACCGGTCAACGAGCCTCAGCGCGAGCTGCAAAAACGCGGTCGTCGAGCCCGCACAGAGGAACTCATTGTCCTCTGTGAGCCTTCGTTCGGGCGTGAGCTGCACTTGAGGGTACCTCTGAGAAAAGAGTGCGGCGAACGCCGGATTGGTTGTGGCGTGTCGCCCGTCGAGCAATCCCGCTTCCGCAAGATAGAAAGCGCCCGTGCACACAGACGCGACGACGGCCCCGCGCGATGCCACACCTCGAAGCCATTCGACAAGTGCTGCATCTCGACCGAGCGCAGAGAGCACATCTCCTACGAGGGGTGGAATGACCACGACGTCGGGACGTTGCGTTGGGTCGAGCTGAAGGTGACTCTCGAGGGAGATGCCAGAAAAGCCATGGACGGGTTCGCCCGTCGTGGTCGCAATCGCGATGGAGAATCGGTGTGGATGGCCCGCAGCGGCGCACCAGTAATTGGCAAGGCTGAGCGCGTCAGCCACGCCAATGACCGCCGAGCCGAAGCAGGATTCCATCGCGATAAGCACGACAGACGTTTCGGAGTCGTTTGGCAGATGTCGCCCGCGGTTTGGCGGGAACCGCCCTTCATCTCGTCGGGCGCTTGGCATACTCAGTGAGTATACCTGACCCGAAAGGCAACCGGAATGAGAGACACCATCACCGTTGAGTACAAGGGCCACGTCATGCTCGTTGGGCTAAATCGACCAGAGAAGCGGAATCGCTTCAACCTCGCGCTCATCCGCGAGTTGTCAGAGGCGTACACCGAACTGTCGCGCAACGACGACCTGCGCTGCGGCGTTGTGTTTGCGTATGGCGAAGATTTCACTTTCGGGCTCGACGCAGCGGAGGTTCTACCGAGAATCGCGCAGGAAGGGCCGGGGTCTGTCATCGCCGAAGGACAATGCAACCCGTGGCGGAACTACGGCCGTGAATGCGACAAGCCGATTGTGCTTGCCGTGCAGGGACGTTGCCTTACTTCGGGGTTTGAACTTGCGCTTGCATCGGAGCTCTGTGTTGCTGCCGACAATGCCTCGTTCGGGCAGGTCGAAGCGACCCGGGGCGTGATGCCGTTTGGTGGCGCAACCTATCGGCTCCCCGCGCTGCTCGGGTGGCACAACGCGATGAAGTTCATGCTCACGGACAAGATGCTCGGTGCACATGAGGCGAAAGCGATGGGGCTTGTTCAGGATGTCGTCGCGCTCGGGCAAGAGCGTGAAGTGGCCATCGACCTCGCTGAGAACATCGCGCGTCAGGCGCCCATTGCCGTACGCGAGATCATCGCGAATGCGAGACTGTCCATTCAACAAGGACACATGGCAGCCCAAAACGAGTTACCCGGGCTGGTGCGACGCATGCTGAGCACCGACGATGTACGAGAGGGCTTTATGTCACTCGTCGAGAAGCGACCAGCCGTCTTCAGAGGACAATAACCATGACAACAAGCGTGAAGACCCATGTGGTTAGGACCAACGGCATCAACATGCACGTGGCAGAGCAGGGTAGTGGGCCTGCAGTCATCTTGCTCCACGGCTTCCCTGACACTTGGTACTCGTGGCGGCATCAGATCCCTGCGCTGGCCGCAGCTGGTTACCGGGTAATCGCGCCGACGCAGCGTGGCTATGGCGAGACCGATCGGCCGACAAACATCGAAGCGTACGATGTCGTTGAGTGCACAACCGACATCGTTGGGCTCGCTCAAGAATTGGGCGTCGAGTCCGCGACCGTTGTTGGGCACGACATGGGAGCGCCGGTAGCATGGCACTGCGCACTCCTGAGGCCCGATCTCTTTCGCGCTTGCGGCCTGGTCGGTCAGCCTTATGTAGCACGCTCGCGCAAGAACGTGACGCCCACGGACGCAATGAAACGTGTGGTTGGCGACAAGCAGTTCTATCGACTGTACTTTGCCGAACCGGAAAAACCGGAGCGCGATTTTGAGCAGGACGTGGAAAAGAGCTTCCTCATGTCCTTCTACTCAGCCTCCGGGGCGGCGCCTCAAGAGCACCGCTGGCGTTACATTTTCGACCAGGGAGAAACGCTGCTCGATACAGGCACGGTGCCGGAGCGACTTCCTGACTGGCTCACCGAAGAGGACATTGCTTACTACGTGGAGACGTTCACGAAGACCGGGTTTACCGGCGGGCTCAACTGGTTTCGGTGCATCGACCGTGGCTGGGAGCGCACGGCGTTTCTTGCGGGGGCGAAGATCCTTCAGCCGACGTTGTTCATCGCCGGCGACTGTGAACCCTTGATCCAGTTTGCTGCAACGTTTTACGAGCGGATGCAGGAGAAGATCCCCGCGCTTTGGGGCAAGCCGCTCATTGCTGGCGCTGGCCACTGGGTTCACATGGAAAAGCCGGTGGAGTTCAATCGCGTGTTGCTTGAGTTCTTGGCCGCCCAACGTGGAGGGTGAATAGGTGATGCTTGCGGGTTTTGACGTTTCGCAATTCTCAGCGCTTGGCGAAACCCGTGATGTCTATCGACGTGGCGAAGGCCCTCCCGTGCTTGTCATGCATGAGATGCCGGGCATTACCCCAACCGTGATTCGCCTCGCCACTCGCATCGCTGATGCGGGATTCGCAGTCGCGCTGCCGCACCTCTTCGGCGTTGTCGGACGTCCGTTCTCGGTCGCGTACCAAGCGCACCAGATGACGCGCGCATGCATCGGACATGAGTTCGCAATGCTTGCGAGGCACGAAGCGAGCCCCGTCGCTGACTGGCTTCGCGAGCTTGGACGCTCGATGCACGTAAGCTCGGGTGGCGCGGGGATCGGCGCGGTGGGGCTGTGCATTACCGGTAACTTCGCCCTCACGCTCATGGTGGAGCCATGGCTCTTAGCGCCCGTTCTGTCGCAGCCCGCGCTTCCCTTGCCTTTGACCGATGAGCATCGCGGTGCGATGCACGCCTCGCCGGCGACACTTGCCGCCTTGAAGCGCCGCGTGAAGGACGACGGCGTGAGCGTTTTGGCGCTGCGATTCTCCCACGACGTACTCTGTCCCAAGGTACGCTTCGACGCGCTTCGCAACGAGCTCGGAAGCGGTTTGATCGAAATCGAGATCGACTCTGGTCCCGGAAACCCGCACGCGCTTTCGCGACTCGCTCACAGCGTGCTTGCTCACGACTTCGTCGATAAAGCTGGGCATCCGACAAGCGAAGCGCTCGAGCGGGTGCTCACGTTTCTTCGCGAGCGGCTCACCGGTGACGCGGGCAGAATATAGGAAAGTCGATTGACTAAGTGCGCGACGAGCGCGCCCCAACCTTTAGTCCTCTGGAGACCACGATCCGTCATGGCCAACGTTTTTCGCTACGCCCAACCTCGAGTTAACAACGTCGTCATTTACGGTGTCGTGCTTTCCGTGATCGCCTGGCAGCTTCCGAAGGCGGGTTCCGCAATTTGGGCCACGATGTGAGATGACAGATATGCGCGAAGCCGAATCACCCGAGGCGTATCTGGCCTCTCCGCTGGGCAAGTATTACGTGGGCCCATGCTACCTTCACATTACGGAAGCCCCTGCATGCGCAACGTTCGTTTGGGGAACGCCTGAGGTGGAAGCGGTTCCGTTGTTTACCAAGGTCGTCAATGTAGAACTGACAGCGGATCTTCCTCCGCACGTTGCATTTGTGGATTTCAGTCAGCTTGTCGCCCTCACTAGGCCGGTCTTTGAGGAAGGCACCCGCTACCTTGCGGGCGCACAAGATCCGAGTCGCGAAAGAGTGTTGAAGCGAGCGATGGTGTTTGGCAAAGGCCTATCGGGAACACTCGCCGCCGGCATTTATCCAGTCATAGGCAACGACCTCCCGTACCAAGGATTTACGGATCCTTTTGCGGCGGCGGCATGGCTCGGCATTCCTGCGGAGTCCGTGGAGTGTTGGATCTCCTTGCGCGACAGCATCATGCGGCGTAGCGAGATTATCCGCGAGCTTCGCGCTCGATTCCACGCACAAGGTGCACCCGCTTCGGCAGAGTCGATCGCACGAAGTTTCGGCATGTCGGCCCGCACCATGCAGCGCAAGTTGAAGGAGGCCGGCAGCTCGTTTCAACTCGAGCTGGATCGCTATCGCCTTGCTCTTGCCATGGAGCAGCTCTCGGTAAGCGCAACGAAGGTTGCGACGATCGCGCACGGTCTTGGGTTTAGGACAGCCAATCACTTCTCTGTGTGGTTCCGCAAACAAGCGGGAGCGTCTCCGGCTCAGTTTCGCGCAAGCAAGATGGGCCACTGATGGGCCACTGATAGGTAGCGTAGTGTCCAAATTGCGCACCTTGTTGTCGTCTTACTGAACCCACATCCGCTCGACGGAGTGCTTCCCGAACTACACATTCCGCTCAGACCAAATCTGAGAGCGGCTTCGGCCCCTTCACAAGAACAGGTGAGAAGTCCACATGCGTAGTTCATTGCTACTTCTGATCGCGTTGTCCACGTTCGGCTTTGGCTGCTCCATTGACGAGCACAAGGAGGCGTCGACTCAATCGCAGAGCGATCCGCTACTTCTTTCGTCGACCGTCAAGAAGATTGGCTCGGTAACAGGGAGCGTCGAGGATGGGTCGGTTCGCACTCATACACTTTCGCCATTGAAGACGGCCGTGCCGCTTCTCGCGAAAGAAGAGCGTCTTGCCTTTACGATCACCGGTACCTCGATCACGCCCTGGTCTTGCGCGCTGCGCATTGAGTTCAAGTCGAACACCGGGAGTGTCCTCAAGGAGATCATTCACGAATGCGGTGCTGCCGATAGTACTGAACTGCTCGGTTCGATCGATTCTGCGTATAACCCGGCGAAGATTGTCGTGACAGAAATGACCGGGGATTCTGGATTCGGGGCGGACTATGTCATTCAGTATGTGCATTCAACCCGGGGTTCGTCTGTCAATCAGGCCGGAACTTCGACTGCAAGTGCTCCGACGCTTTCGGATGGGCAGCGTTTCGGCGGCAGCATTTGGCTGAACGAGCCACTTCACTACTACTCCATCAACGTTCCGGCGGGTAAAGCGCTCTCCCTCTCCGGCGACATGGCAACCATGGTGCTCAATGGCAACGTCACGATCAAGTTTCAGGATGCCGCTGGTACATCCACAACTTGTGCGAACAAGAAACTCGTCAAGACGATGAGCTCGGGGACCACCACGTTGTCGTGCAGCATGGCTGCGTACACCGCAGACACGATCGTGTACATTATCATCGACAATGCTTCAGCGTGGGGCGGCGCATACGACACGCAGATGGAATACGATCTAACGCCGACGCTCAACTAACGCTCGGTGCCAACGCCAGCGCGGTTGTTCAACATCGGTCACACGTGGCTCGGTGATGGCACGTGTGCGCCTGGCGATGATCCCGCCGAGACGGGCGACCGTACTCAGTGAGTGACTCAAGTTTGAATGGGTGCTGAAACCTCACGTCAGGAGAATTGAAAATGAAAATGTTGAATGTTGTCAGCGGTGCTCTTTTTGCTACGTCCTTGTTCGGATCTGTTGCGGCATGCAGCGGTGGCGAAGGAACGTCCGTTACGGTCAGTGAGTCCGAAGATGCCGCATCGATAGGCAGCATCCGCATCTACACCGCTGACGACGGCAAGACGATTTCGGTCAAACAAGGTCAGAATTTTTTCATTTACCTCAAGAGCAAGTTGGGGACGGACTCCGCGTGGAGCGTGACTGCTGCCGACAGCGCCCTCGGAGAGCCCGAAGTCGCCTTTCTTCCGTGGGAATGGAGCGGTGGCGTAAGTGGTCGGACCCGGTTCAAGTGGGCAACCAACAACCTATCGGGGAAGTACAACATTGCGCTTGCATACAAGTCGCCGAAAGACGAGACGCCGTCCTCCACGTTTCACATCACAGTCGACGTCAAAGCGCCCGCGGCGAAGCTCGGAGAGAGCTGCAGCAACGGAACGTTTGGGACGCCGCTCGTCGCTTGCGCAGCTGGCCTCGAATGCACCTATTCGGGATCGACAGCACCTGCGG
>JAHFDX010000195.1 GCA_023248785.1 Myxococcales bacterium | reverse complement strand
TCGCCTTCGCGGAGCGTCGCGTTCAGCGGATACCAAAATTGCGAGTCGAAGCTCCACGCGGCGGACGTTCCGAGGTCGGTTTTCGTGCCGTCGGATGTGATCTGGGTCGTCGAGATCGCTGTGCCGGTCTTGTGCATGTGAGGCAGCGACGCAATGGCGCGAATGCCGTTAAGGCCGCTTGGCACGGTGTATTCGCACGTTTGGTCGAGCGTGCTGTGAGGCGGTACTTGGATGCTCGTCGTGCCAAACGCCATAACGTCTGCGTCGAACTTGCGCAGTTGATCGGTGGTGCAAAGCGAAAAGCCACTGCCGTCTTTCTGTCCGCTAAGGTGGTTGAGGTTGCTGTAGTGCACTTGCACGATGAAGTGGGCGGTTCCTTCGAGGGGAAACCCTGCCTCTTCCGGCAACGCAATCGGCTGCGTGCCTGGCGCCCATCCCGCGATGAACTTCCACTCGAGCGAATTGCCGGAATCGCAAACCGTCGGGGTGGTGTTGTAGGACTTGCTGCCCTGAAACAAGATCATATGGTGCACAATCGTCTTGTTATTAACCAACGGATAAATCGCCGTCGCATGCCGCTTTGCACTGACTGGAAGGTCGAGCCCGTAGCAAACATATTCGTCGCCCGTGGCTTGGGGCATTTCCCATTCAGACGTAGACTTCACCGTCACATCGGCATCGCACGTTGGAACGGCCACCATTCCGGGAGGAATGACGCTGGAGCTCGTGCATACGCCTTTTTGCGGGCCCGCCTTGACCCAACCTTGAAGCGTCGCGACTTGAACCGCTTCGAGCGCCTTGTTCGGCTTGGGCGGCATGGGGCTCGCGCTGTCGGCCACGCGCTCCGCCATGACCTCGTACACCTTCCTTGTCGGGTCCTTCACGGACTGCACCATCAGATCCGAATAGGTGACGAGCGACATGGGCGCACCGAATTGCGGTGGCGAGCTGTGACAGCTCTGGCAATTGGCCTGAAGGATCTGCGCTACGTCGCACGGAAGCTCAACCAGAACCCCCGCATCCGCCCCCGCTGTCTTTCCCGAGCTACACGAAAGAAAGCTCAGCGCTGCCACGCTGAGTAACCATCCCCATCGCTGTGCAATCACAGAGCAAGTGTGCACAAGCCCAGGGAGATCGTAAAGGTACGAGATCTATTTGTTGACGCGTTCGAGATACTCGCCCGTACGTGTGTCAACTTTTACCCACTCGCCCTCTTTAATGAAAAGAGGAACGTTGACCACCGCACCGGTCGATAGCGTCGCCGGCTTCGTCGCCCCGCTTGCCGTATCGCCCTTGATTCCGGGCTCGCTCGCGGTGATTTGAAGAACGACTGCCGACGGTAAATCCACGCCGATGGCGTTGCCGTTGTAGAGCGTGACGTCGACCTTGAGGGATTCCGAGAGAAAATTGATCTCATCGCCGAGCTTGTTCTTCTCAACGTGGATCTGATCCCCCGTATCGGGATCCATAAAAACAAGAGTGTCTCCTTCGTCCCAGGAGTACGTCATCGTGCGGGTTTCCACGTCCGCCAGCTCAACCGATTCGCCGGATTTCCAGGTGCGTTCAATCACGTTGCCGTTCGTCAGATTCTTGATTCGGCAGCGCGTAAACGACTGGCCCTTCCCGGGCTTTACGAACTGGTGTTCGACGACGAGGTAAGGGACTTTGTCGATCTCGATTTTGAGACCCTTGCGGATGTCCGTGGTGTTCGGCATGAGGGCCGGGTGGGTACCACCTTGGCCCGGAGGGGGCAACTCCCGAGGAGCGCGGGCCACATTCCTCGCTGCGCCCAAGGTGATATAAGCGCCTGGATGGAGAGTGGTGAACACCTCACCTTTGGTCGCGCCAACGCGGAGCCGCGTGCGGGGTGCGTTGAGGTGGTTTGTGGGTCGATGTTTAGTGGGAAGACAGAAGAGCTGCTGCGGCGGTTAAAACGCGCCAAGTTAGCGCGGCAGCAGGTGCAGCTGTTCAAGCCGAAGGTCGACAATCGGTACGATGAAGTAAAGGTTGTTAGCCACGAGGGGGCAAAGGCGGATGCGTTGGCGGTGGGGGGCGTCGACGAATTGGTTTCGTTAATTTTGCCGGACACGGCGGTACTCGGAATCGACGAGGCGCAGTTTTTTGAGCCTTCTATCGTAACAACGATTGATCAATTAGCGAATCAGGGCCTTCGGGTGATCGCGGCAGGGCTTGATCAAGACTACTTGGGGCAGCCGTTCGGGCCAATTCCGGCCCTCATGGCGATCGCCGAATTTGTAACGAAGCTTCATGCCGTGTGTACGCTTTGCGGGGCGCAAGCATCGCGTTCGCAGCGTGTGGTGGCTACAGAAGGGCAACTCTTCGTCGGAGGAGCGGCCGCGTATGAAGCGCGATGCAGACGCTGCTACGTTGCGGGTGTCGTAGAAGGTCATTTGTAACCAGGAAGAGCACGATGCACGAGCTCGAGGACGAGCTACAGGAAATTAAGCGCGAGATTGTCGAAATTCGCGGGCTCAGTATCAAGAGCGCGAACGTTGTTGGCGCGCTTGGTGCAGACATCAAGTCGATTGCAAGGCGGCAACTTGATTACGAGCGCCGCATCAATTGGAATAGCGCCACCGCGTACGTAGTCTTCGTGATCGTTGTGTTTACCGCGCTCAAGTTCGCTGTCGATGCGCGTGTGGATGCCATCGTCGCCAAAAACAGCCATTGGGAGAAGGAGGCAGGACGGCTTGCCCAATTCGAAAAGGACATTGCCGAACGCGAAGAAGAGCGAAAGCGTACAGCGGAGGCGTCGGCTCGATTTTACGATCTCATACGGCAAAACAAGCGGGCGGAGATCGTTCGCGGGTTCGACGCCGTAAAGGCATTGCCGCTGTCGAAGGCGGAGCTGGGTCTGTTTACAGATGCGGTCGACCACGCAAAAGGGGAGCTTGCGGTTACATTTTATCTTCAAGGCCTGGAGCAGTTGAAACTTGAGCGCTATGCCGAGGCGGCCAACGCGTTTGAGCAGTCGACCACGTACAAAGAAGACTCGTCGGTATCCAGAAGCGCAAAGCTCGGACTCGCCACGGCGTGGAAGCGGCTTCGGAAGTTCAAGGAAGCCATGACCCTTCTCGATAAATTGCAGAACGACCCAACCGATAAGGAAGTGCAAGACGACGCACTCGCGCTTCTTGCGCAGTGCCAAATGGAAGTGGAGGCGTGGAACGACGCGCGCACGTCGTGGCGTTCGCTCTTGCATCGATTTCCGGATTCGCCGTTCGCACAAGAGGCAAAGCTGTCGCTGCAGCAGTTGGCGTTGAAGCGGTAGGTTGGCACGTAGAAGTCAGCCGGGTAGACGAGGGAGGATGACCTCCCTCGTCTACCCGGCTGGAGATACGCAGGGTTCGCGCCCTTTGGACTCCGCCTAGTTCAGATCAACCCAGTTGTCGGGGCTTGCGTTCCCAGCGTCATATTTGCAGGGGTTTGCATCGCGTTGGCCCCTCGTCACGATCACGTTCGCTGGCGTGACTCCGCGCGCGGCATACGCCGCGAGGACGGCAGTGTTCATGTCATTGAACACGGAGTCGAGCACCTCGCCGGAGACTTGGCCGCCCTTGTATCCGCGCAACACAAGATCGAAGTCGTGTCCGCCCTTGCCCAAACTCGCATAACCAATGTGATCCCCCGCTTTGACTTTGTCTCCAACTTTGAATGCGGTCAGAACCTCGGTATGCATGAATTCAAACGCAAGAGGGACGTTGGGGTTGGAGCGAATGCGAATGGTTCCCCCGCGGCTACCCGAGGACGCGCCCGAATACGTTTCAAGCGTTCCATCAAACGGGGCGAAGAGCCTCACCTTGTCCGACGACCCAACCAGGACTGCGGTTGGCGCGAAGTAGTGCTTCATGGATCGCTCTGTTTCGCGCACGTCTTCGGCGAGCGAAAGGCCGCTGAAGTCGTGACCAGCGCAACTTCGGAACTTCGAGATTTGCGAAATCTGTGCGAGGTCGACGGGGTTTTTTATGATCTCGTAGGGGTCCCCTCCGCCATCCAGTGACACAGCGCCAGCGTCCGACGCTGCGTCTTGGTTGTTGCTCGCACCGTCGAACGTGCGGACGTCACGTTCTGAGGTTGCATCGACGATCCCCGAGTCGCCGACGTCGCTCGACGGAGGAGTCGCTGCGCTTGCGCAACCGAGTGTCGCGGCGGACATCAGCGCGAGTCGCTTGGGGCGAATCATCCCCGGAGCGTAACGCACTTATTGTGTATACGCCCCGACGCAGCGACGGTTCTCACATACGGCGCTCACAAGGTGCGGACGTTCGACGGCCGGACACGTCATGTCGTTCGTGCAAGGTTGATGGAGCCGCGGATTCGTTCGATGCATGAGTGCCTCGCCGCAACAGTCATGATGAATTTGGCAATCGACGTCGACCTCGCACGCGATGTCTGATGCCCTTTTAACCAGTCCAGAGACGGGTGCGGGGGCGGGTGCTGCACTTGAATTGGAAGGAGCGGGCGGTGTGTTTGGTGCGGTCGGTGCCGTAGTAGCACCGCCTCCGCACGCAACCGTGATTGCGAAGAGCGCCGCTGGGCACATTGCAGAGTTAGTTTTCATGTCAGTTCCTTAGAAGTCTTGCGTCCTCGCCGTCCCACCTTCGGACGTGTGCGTACCACAAACGATCTCTGCCGGATCGAACAGACGGCGCGTCCCGAAATTGAGATGACGAAAAAGTGCGCTGGCATCGGGAGCGTTTGCTCGAAGAACAACGCTCCAACTGCGCGGGGCTCCGGTTTTCTTTTTTGTCGCGGCGTGCTCATCGACGCCCGGTACATCTTCTGACCCCGCGTTGCCAACCGATCCTTCAAGCAGGGACGCCGGCAACGAGGCACCGAATGCACACGGCCTTTTCGTGCTGCGGTACAAGGGCTTGTCGAGTTATCAGAGCAAAGCGGCTGACCTCTCACCAAACAAATGAGGGGTGGTATGCGCTGCGCGACGTTGCGGACGGACGCCACGTTGCATTCGGCAAAGTGACGGGGAGCGATTCGTTCGAGATTGTCACGCAGCCGGTACTCCAAAAAAGGCACAGCTACGCGTTCGGTTCATCCCTTCACGGAAATCGATCGTGCAGTCAGCCCATCAGCCCGAAAAATATCTGGTTTGAATCTGTTTCGAATGTGCAAGTCGACGCCACGCTGGAACGTCCGTTCACGGACCAGTTCGACGTGCGTGGGTGCAATGTCATCGACGTAAAAAAAGCAAAATGCCACCGGTCATTACAAGTTCATATTCGCTCGAGGGCACATCGATCTTGTGATTCGAAAATCAGGTGCTGCTTACGGTTCACAGATCGCGATCAAGTGCGTAAAGCCGACGTCATCCAAGTGCCATGGCGTTGGCGCCGGCTCGAATTGTGCTCCTATCCGGTGATGGTGACCGAGAACGGAGCAATCGAAGTTGACGCGGGCGGCAACGACACCTCGATGCGCGCAGAATTTGTACCTGATGTCGATCATTTTAAGGTCAAAGGCGTCGTCAGCGGATGTTGCGAGGAAGCATTCGAAGGAACGGTGGTTCGCATTATCGACGCGCATGTTGTGTTGCTCGCGCGTCAACATGGATGGCCGGTACTCACTTCCGAATCCGGTGACTTACTTGGCATCGATCCGACGCTTAAGGTGGAACGCGTTTGACCTCTACGCCACCAACGTCCGGTACGCCTCGTTGAGATCTGACAACGTGCGCTCGAACGCGCGGCGCTGGTCCTCGGTTGCATGTGGATGCAAATCTGGATGGACCTCTCTCACCCGCAGGCGAAACGCGTGACGGATGTCATCGGACGACGCGTGCGAAGAAACCCCAAGCACGCGCAGCGCACTCTCGCGCAACGAAAGGCGGGGCGACGACGGTGGCATCGCCTGCTCCCTCACCTGCCTCTTGCGCTTCTTACCGTGCAAAAAATCGGGACGCTGTAGCGGGTGATCCACGAGTGCGCTCACCGGTAGGCGAACCGATGCACGAAACTTAATCTGGGCATCGGCAACGCGATCCATACGCTCAATTCGATCAACGAGCTGCAAGCGCAAGGCTTCCGCAATGGAAGACACTGGCGCGCCGAAGTCCCGAACAAGAACCTCACCGTGCAGCCTTCGCGAGGCGAGCGCACGGAGAAGCGCGCGCCTCGAGGTTTCATCGTCGACAACCCCTACGCGACGCACGAACACGCCCAACGGCGGACTCGCACCATCGGACTCGGCCGATACAACAAGGCCCGCGCGGAGGTGAACGCGATGCGTGCGACCGCGTTCTTCAACGAGTTCGAGTGTGCCCGTAACCGCCGAGCGATGAAGCATTCCAAGCAAGTCTCCCAGGGTCGTCGATGCGAGGCGGCCCGGCAGAATCATGACGTAGGGCGTATCAAGGGTCCAAAGGAACGGACAAAAATGATGCTCTTCGTGGTATGAGCGAGGCGTCATGAAACTGCGCCTGCTCGGTTACATAACTCTTCTTCTTGTTGTTGTTGGATGCGAAAAACCAACTGCTACCGATACGAAAGACGCAGCTCCGAAGCCCGAACCCACGGCCTCCGCTGCGGCAAGTACGCCGGCTGCGAGCTCGGCGATGCCAGATGCTTCTCCTCCGCCTCGTCCTCTACGTCCGGTGCCCACAACCACTGCAACCATCACGCTGGGCATGCCCGTCGACGTCCAAATCAAGGCCATCGGCTACATGATGTCGATGCAGAGCCCGCTTCCGAACGATCCAACCATCGACACCGAATTTGCAAAAACGCTGAGTGTTGAGCTCGAGAAGGCAGCAAACGCCTTCGACAAGGGTTCGGGGTCCGAAAAGGCAAGACTCCATCGCACCGAGATCATTGCAAGTGGGCGAAGGATCGATGTGCTGCTTGCCTCAGGCTGCGAATCGCGAACGCCGCGCGGTCTTGTTACACGGGCGGGCAAACAGCTGAGCGATCTCTATGCTCACGGCGTGC
>JAHFDX010000194.1:1071-6980 GCA_023248785.1 Myxococcales bacterium | reverse complement strand
GGTCAAGGGCTTGGGGACCAACCCACTTCCAGAACCTGGCACAGGTTTCGTGGTCTACAGCCCGGGCATGATCGAACACATGCTCAAGAACGCATCGCATATCTCACGGTGCAATCCCGACGACTATCCCGCCGATCAGAAGCCAAAAAGCGCCAAGAACACCTGGGCCATGTGCCTTCAGGCCGAGTTTCCTAAGGACGGCATCATGCTCAAGACGCGCTGGGCCAAGCTCGCGAGTGGCATCAAGACCTACGGCACCACGGCGACCGACATGGGGACAATGTGGAACGCTTCAAGTGTGGGTCAATTCGCCTCAAGCGGCACGACCACGCCGGACGCCAGCACGATGTACACAGTCACGGATGAGAACGGCGCAGTATGGGGCCTCGAGGGGATGCACATCTCCACGAAAGACATCCGCGTATGGACGTGGGTTTCTATTTGGTGGTCGAAGGCGGCAGACAAGGACAAGGATTTCGGCGCCGATCGACCAAACACGGTCCCAGCGGCGTTGCCTGCGCTCGCCAACTACAAGATGTGCGTCTCCTCCGATTTCGTTGAGGGCGATTCCGACCCCGCGAGTCATTATCGCGGTAGCAGCAAGACCAAGTCGCTCGGTGACGCACTCGACAAGGTGAAGTCTCTTGCCCATGGCTCGCAGTGGTGCGCCAATCCGTATCTCGAGACTTCGTTCTCACGCACCAATTGCGTGGGCTGTCACCAAGGCGCTGGCGTCAACTTCGACGTCACAGCCACCACGCAAGATCGCCTCAACGGGATTCCCGATTTCGTGTACGGGTTCGACTCCATCAAAGAGGCGATCGAGTCAGAGAACTCCAAAAAGTAGAGTGGCCGGGCATCGGTGGTTCGGGCAGGCGACCTATCGCCTTTGGTAGGACAAAGGCGCTCTGGTGGTTGGGGGCAAGAGGGTGCGCACAATTGCGTCACGGTGCTTCGGAGGTGCACTGAATTGCCTGCATGATCTTGCGCTGGCTGACGTCCTAAATATCGCAGTCGCAACATGGATCCTGTAGTTTGAAGGACCAGGGGCGACTTTGGAGGGGAATTCGGTGGCAAAGGTATTCGCGCGTGCGGCATGTGGGCGGTCGCTCCTTGTGCTCGTCGCCATGTTAGGCGCTGGCTACCAGGAAGCGCGAGCTGCGGGGCTTGATCCTCACCAAGTCCGCGCGCGCGAAATGCATAACGCAGCTCTCAGCGTTACGTGGACTCCGAAGATTGCATTTCAGCCCGGAACCGACATTGAAGAACTCAGTCGCACCATAAAGTGGATTCGCACAAACTACCCCGACCTCGACATTCGAGCGGGCGGCTCACGGCACTCAAATAGCCCCGTGGCTTCGACGCTCGGCGCCTACATTCATCCTGAGGGCATCAAGTTCATCGAGCGAGTCAAGCACGGCGCGTCTGCCGGAGTTGATCTCAAGTCCGATGCAAACGATGCGTATCTGTATCGCATTGGGTCTGGAACGACGATCCGTGAAATCAACGCCAAGCTGTGGAGCGAAAAGGGCGCGCTTGCGGCGCTCGGCGGATATGACGGACAAACGTTGGGGGGCGTCCTCACGACGGGAACACACGGTTCGGTTTTGGCGCGCGGACCTCTTGCTGAAATGGTGCAGAGCATCGATCTGGTCACGGCCGAAGGCGCAAAGATTCGCATGGAGCCTCACGATGGGCTGACAGACCGAACCTCGTTTGCGAAAACGCACCCGGGATGGCGGCTGATTCAAGCAGACGACTATTTTGATTCAGCCCTGATCAGCATGGGCACGCTAGGGATCACGCATAGCTACGTGGTTAGAGCGCGCGAACGATTCTGGATGAACGAGGCTCGCACCACCTCGATGACCAGGGGAAATGGACAGACGAAGATTCTCCGGAGCGATGTCGTTGCGAGTCTTAAGAACGGCAACATCTACCGCATGTTCCTATCCCACGAACTGCTGGATGGTGAGCGGCCTAAAGGTTCCATGAATTTCGGCGGAGTCTTCCAAGGCCACCCAACGTCGGCGTTTCACATGGAATTCCTTTGGAATCCGTATGACGACAGGATGCTGATTACGTCGCGTAACCCTGTGTTCGGGCAGAAGCGCGTCGAGTTTGAAAGGAAAGAGCCTGCCGAGTTTGAGGGCATCCCAAATCGCGAGATGTGGCGGACGTTCTTCACGCCCGCAGAGCTCAATCGCCCGTGGTTCACTGAACTCGTAACTCAGAAAGTTTTCGCTATGCCGGTGGTTAAGAGCGTGGTTGTCGTGATTAAGAACCGGGTAGCAAAGGCCATAAAAGGGGGCCCGGTTGCCGCCATCGACGCGGTTCTCGATGGGCTACCGGACCCGGTGTACTTCCAGCGAAGCTACAACGTGTTCAATATCGGCTGGGCAGCCAATTCTGTCCCGGCGCAGTCAGCGGACATCAGCGTGCCCCTTCGCGGTGACAAGTACTTGCGCGCGATGGAAATTCTGAGCCAAACCGCGAAGAACTATGCAAGAGACACGAACAAGTACCAAACGGCGCCCATTTCGATGCGGTTCGTAAAGGGCTCGCGTGCAATCCTCGGAGACCCTGAAGACGTTTGCAAGTTCGAGATCCTCTTCAGCGGCGACGACCAGGCGTCACGGGACCTCGCGAAGGAAATGGTCACCGTGTACTACCGGGCTCTTGAAAAGGAGTTCGGTGCGGAGGCGCGCTTCCACTGGGGGCAACTCATCCCGCAGGAAGTGATCGCCACCTACAGAAAACACATCCCAGCGAGTTTTCCACGCTACGGCGCGTACAAGCGTGTTCGCGACGAGCTCGACCCAAAGAGGCGTCTTACAAACCCCTGGCTAGGATCGCTGCTGCCCTAGGCGAAGCTGAGCCGTTTCAGCCGACGCGCGCGACCGCCCGCGAAATGCGCGGCGAGCCCTCGGAGGAAATCTCCTTACGGCTGACTCCGACTCGCCCCTAGTTTCTGCTGAACAAGCGCAGCTGATTTCTCTGGCCCACTGGCCCGTCTGATACGCGGTGATAGACCCAACTCTATGCATCAGCGAGCCTTCGCTGCTCCGATTGCATGGCTCGTCATCTTGACGGCGTGTGGTCAGGAATTTGGAATTCTCGACGTTACGAATGACCCGGACAGTTCACAGATGTCTGGTGCAGACAGTGGTCTATCTTCGAACCCCTCGACGGATGCGAGCGTCGAGGGAGGTTCCTCGAGGAGGGATGGGGGTCATCCATTTGATGGTCCTTCGTTGCTGATACCGGACGATTCGGCGGCGGGCGTGTGGCACGACGCTGCCAACGTCAACCCAATGGTTGATGCAGGTTTGGCGACAACATTTTGCGCTCAGGAGTTAATGAACCATGTGGGGAGCACGAGCTTCTTCTGCGACGACTTCGATGATCGAGCGGGCGTTTGTGGCCATGCGGGTTGGACTCCTTTGGACGCCAACAACGTCGGCCCAAGCGCATGGCTTGGTATCATCCGTTCGGGGTATCCTGCGATGGGTGGAGCCACTTCCCCCCCGAACTTCCTGCGGGTGAACGTTCCCCCGCTTGGAGGAAACCCACCGCCACCGTCTGGGAACGTCCCACCCCCGACGAAATACGACGTGCTCAGCCGGAACGTGCAACTGTCAAAAGGGGCGAAAATTACGGTCAGGCTCGCGATGCAAATTACGCAAACGGGCGATCGAACGTTCGTCCCGCTGCGTCTGCTCTTCGACACTGGAAATGGCTTCGGGGCTGGAGTCGCAATTTCTATTGCACCTCCGGTGAACGGAGGGGGCGATCAGCTAACGATCGACGAGATCGTTTCGAGAAACATCATCGATGATGCGAGGACCGGAACCTCCACGTTGCTTCCAAGTCCAGCGCGTGGGCTGTGGCACACGTATGCCATCACGCTCGACATCACGTCCGCAGGGTCGGCCACCGCCTCGACCATGGTCGACAACGGCGCATCGATGCTGACGACGCTCAGTAAGTCGTTCGCCGCCGCTCTTAGCACGATGCCTGGTGTCGTGATGATCGGCGGCATTACGACCGGTACGAACGTTGATGTCGCTATCGACAATTTCGTTATCGACTGACGTTCTTCGCGCGCCAGGCTTGTTCGGCGGCTTGGCGAATCGTTTCGAGCGGTGCTCCCGATCGCGACGACGCTTCGGCGCAGAAATCGTACTCTGGCTTGATTCGAATTGGGCCGTCCAGAGTCTCGGCAACCTTTATTGGAATGTCGCCATACTCGGTGTGCACAGTTTCGATGCGTCGCGAAAGCTCCATTCGCCCAACCAGAAAATAACGAACCCCAAGTGTTGTTGTTTCGCGAAGAAGGATGCGCTGAATACGGTCCAATCCCGCAAGCTCGGTCAACGCCGAGAGCGTTACGGCAGGCCGTCCCTTTTTCATCGTGATGGGCGTGGCCCACGCATCGAGTGCGCCTTCTCGCAAGAGCACGTTCATTGCGTGGCCAATATTCTCGCCTGTGGCATCGTCGAGGTTTGCTTCCACAATCGCAAACGAGGCTTCGGACGACGATTGGATTCGCGTGGTCGTCAGCGTACCAAGTAGGACGCGAAGGACGTTCGGACGATCTTCGAGCGTGGCTGTGCCTGCACCGAACCCTGTTCGTTCTGTGACGAGGGAAGGCCACGTTGCCGAAGGTCGCGCAACGGATCCCACAATGGCTGCGCCCGTCGGAGTTACGAATTCAAACGGAAGACCCCCGTCGTAGGTCGGAAAGCCCCGCAAGGACTCGACGGTGGCAGGGGCGGGCAGGGGAAGCGTCCCGTGCGCGGCCTTCGTAAATCCGCGTCCCATCGGAAGCGGCGACACGAGGACATCGGCTCCGAGAAACTCAAACGCAGCAGACGCTCCCACAATGTCGACGATCGAGTCCACCGCGCCCACCTCGTGAAAGTGAACATGCGAAAACTCGATGCGATGCACGCGTGCTTCGGCGTGCGCAAGGTGTGTGAAAATATTAATCGCGCGGTTACGAATTCCAAGATCGAGCGACGATGTTTCGATCAGCGCGCGAATGGTTGCAAATGAACGAGGGGGTTGCTCGTCCTCCACATGCACGTCGAAGCTCGTCGCCACGATGCCGCTTCGCTCGCGCGATCCGAAGTGCACGTGGTAACCGCGCACGTCGACCTTTGCGAGAGCATCTGTAACAACCGACGGTGGCACGCCGAGGTCGACGAGCGCGGCAACGATCATGTCTCCGGCGAGGCCGGAGGGTGCGTCGAAGAAGAGGTGCTTTCCTCGTCCGCTTTGTTCGCCTCGCTCGGCGAGTTCGGGCCTAGCGCTCTGAAGCGACGTTCCCGGATGGGGGTGGTGTGGCTTTTCGTTTGCGGCATGCGCATGATCATCAGGGCCATGAGAATGACCAAGATGACAATGATCGGAATCATGAAAACCGCCGTGGGCCATTATTTGTACTTAGCCGAGTTGCGAAGAATTCGCGTCGCGGCAAAGGCGGCGCCAAATCCATTGTCGATGTTGCACACCGTGATGCCGGAAGCGCAGCTCGTTAGCATGCACCCCAACGCAGTGAAACCACCCAAGGCTGCGCCGTAGCCGAACGACGTTGGTACGCCAATCACAGGAATGCTGACGAGCCCACCCACGGCGCTCGCAAGCGCACCTTCCATTCCCGCAATCACGATGGCAACAGACGCCTTGTCGAGCACCTCGCGTTTGGCGAGGAGTCGGTGAATCCCTGCAACACCTACATCGTAGATACGGAGGCAAGAGGCGCCGAGTGCGTACAGCGTTTCGGCACACTCTTCCGCGACCGGGATGTCGGACGTACCCGCACTGAGCAGGGCAACCGGGTGCTCTGTGAGGGAAGGGATGGACCGTTGTTCAAGAAACGCGGTTCGCCCGAGGGCGCTGTAGCG
>JAHFDX010000194.1:0-1061 GCA_023248785.1 Myxococcales bacterium | reverse complement strand
CGAAAGCCGGGCAGTGCGCTTGCGAGCAGTTGCGCTTTCGGTTCTTCAAGTCGCGTGATGAGAACGTTGTCTCCGCGTTTTGCAATCTCCGACGCGATTCCAATGACCTGCTCGGCGCTCTTGCTCTGGCCAAAAATGACCTCCGGCACACCCTGCCGAAGCGCGCGGTGGTGATCCACACTGGCATACCCGAGCTCCACAAAGGGCAGGGCTGTTAGGGACTCCGTGGCTTGTTCCACCGAGGTTTGCCCTGCTTTTACGGCTTCGAGCAACGTTCGCAAAGACTCTGCGTCCATCGTGCCGCCGACGGTAGCATTCGGTGCACGATGCTGCCCATGCCCTTCCTTGCTCTTTTGTCGATCGCAACCGGGATGGCCTTTGGCCTTGTGGCGGGAAAAGCACGTGTGCCACGCTCGCGGGACGAGTGGCGAACGAGCTCGGCTCTTCGCCTTATTTTGGTCTTCTCAACGGTCGTGATTGCACCGGCAGCCCTTTATGCAGCGTACCGAGCGCCGGAATGGTCATCTCTGTACGTTTGGGATCGAACGCTGTTCCTTCCCGTGCGGGTTGCGCTTGCGCTTGTGCCACTGTTGCTACTGCCCGGCACGTTCCTTTTGACAAGTTATGTATTGTGGCTCGACCGTTCGAATTTCGTGTGGCGAGCGCTGATCGTGGTCTCGGTCGCGCTCGTGCTCGGGATGTCGGTAACGATGCGCAGGTGGCTTACGTGGACGGATGCGGGCTTGAATCCGGTGGCATTGCGACTCGACCCTGCCTTCGATCCCGGTTTCGGACGTGCGGTGGCGTGGTCGTTGGTGTGGCTCATGGCGGCGCTGGCGTGGACCGCACGCGCCATTGCGAATCTTCCTCGCCGTGAACTGTGAAGCGACACACAAGCTGATAGTCTAGTTAGGTGTGGCTTCGAGGTGCGGCCATCCGGCCGATTCCAACGTATGCAGTGATTGATCGATCGATTCTCGATGGCATCGAGCGCGAGCTCGCCCTCGACGAGGATCCGAGAGCTCCGCGCATGTCCGATGCGTTCGCACGGTTCGAAGCGA
>JAHFDX010000193.1 GCA_023248785.1 Myxococcales bacterium | reverse complement strand
CGGCATCGTGGCGGAGAAAATTCCAGGTGGCACGAACACGCTATTGAGAAGCATGCCATCGTCGTGGAAGTGATCGGAGTAGGCGCTCTGCAGAGCGCCCTTCCAGCCGTGCACCGGTTCATCGAAGAGACCAATGACTCGAAACGACGGATGCAGCGTAAGGTTTCGGCCAAGCACGCGCGATCGTCGGCCGATTCCGCTCTTTCGAAGCAAAAGGGGCGTGTACACCGCGTTGCACGCAACCACAGCTTGGCGCGCATGAACGGTAAGATGTCCCGTTGGCTCGCCTTCTTTGCCACCAAGAAACCGCGCGCGCACCAGCACGTGATCTCGACCATTCGACGACAAACGCTCCGCCATGCAATCTGTCCAAATGTGCGCACCCGCGTGGAGTGCGCGTGGCCAGTACGAAAGATCGACACTCATCTTGGCCTGGTGCGGACACCCGAACGAACATCGACCACACCCATTGCACCCATGCGTGTTGCGACGCATGGAGTGAAATGGAATTCCCAAACGCTCGCCCCCCTCGATGAAGAGCTCGGTGCTTTTCGAACGCAGTGACACGTGGGTGTCTTCGACGTGCACATCGCGTTCAACGAGCGAGAACCAGCGGTCCATGGCGTCTGGCCCAAGATCCGGCATCGAGAGCGCGGTGGACCACTCGTGGAGCACGTCGTTGGGTGCCCGAAAACATACGCCTCCCGTAAAAAGCGACGAGCCACCGAGAGCGCGACCCGAGGTCAAATTGATCGAGGGCGAATCACCCACGCCGAGCACGAGCGTCATGCCCGCATCACGCCAAAGATGCCGCAGCGACTGACTCGGCCTAAGGCGGCCTTGTTCGTGGGCGGGAACGTAGGGGCCTTCTTCCAAAACCACGACGCGACGCCCAGCCTCCGCCAAGTACGTCGCTGCAACAGCGCCTCCAGTACCTGAGCCAATGACAACCACGTCACAGTCAAGAACCTCATCGCCGGAAATCAAACGTCCGTATTCAATCGTCATGACCCACCGGGCAGGCAGGGCAAGCGGACGCGCGCTTCTCTTCGCACGTCTTCGCGCTCAAACCAAAGCAGCGATAAGACGGCTTTTGGTGCAAGGACCGCGGGGCCAAACAGACCCTTTTCAGCCGCAAGCAGCACGCGTTGACGATCGGAGATCGGAAGCGCGGCAAGGCTCGCAAATTTTCCACGCACGAGCGGTGCAACGAAGCTCACCACGAAGATGCAGAGCATCATGGCCGTGCGCGCGCGAGGTGTTGCTCGGCCGAGGAAATCTTCGAACTCGTCGAGAAGCCACGAAAGCTGCTCTTCGGCGGGAGGTCCCTTTTCTGTTGAGAACAAACACTCAGCAAACGCATGAGCGCCTGTTCGTACCCAAACGCCCATGCCAACCGCCGCGCGCGTCTGCATGCGAATGGGGGGATCGGGTAACGGGTGCGTTTGGTGCGGCGAAATGTAGTGAGCCATGGACAACACCGGAACGAAGGAGAGCAGGTGCGTCCAACATTACGCGGTTCGAGGCTAAACGGGCACCACGTACAGCAGTACGTAGACAAGAACGCCTGTGACCGACACGTAGAGCCAAATGGGAAACGTCCATTTTACAACGCGGCGGTGGTCAACGAAGCGCTGCTTCCATGCCAGAAATAGCGCACGGAGCACCAAGGGCACCACCGTGATCGCCAGGATCATGTGGGAAATCAGCACACTCAGATAGAGATAATGAATAAAACCTTGATGCGGATCGCGATGCGTGCCCGTTAGCGCGACCCGCGTTAGGTAAGAAACAAGAAATACCGTTGACACAAAAAAGGCGGCGAGCATCCAGCCGCGATGCCTGCCTTGGTTCTTCGCAGCGATTGCGGTTCGCCCCACCAAAAGACACACGGCGCTCGAGCCATTCAGACATGCGTTGACAAGCGCGAGCGACTCGCCGGCGGCATGAGCGTTCATCGTGAACCTTCGCCTTCGAGCGTGAGAATGGCCGCTGCCATGCGACGCGCATCCTCGGTGGTCTCAACTTGCTCAAACCCACGGACATAGCCGCGGGCGTCACCCAACGCGAACCAGTTTCCATGCAAAATATCGTAGGCCCCCGCGTCGAGTTCGGTGCGTTGGATGGTCATCTTGAAACCATTCATGACAACGTCCTTCACGGCCGTCGCGTCGCCGGTCAGAAATGACCATCGTGTGGGGTCCGCACCGTTCTTCGACGCGTAGGCCGCCAGCACGGCAGGCGTGTCAGTTTCGGGATCTACGGTGATCGACAGCAGTCGAATGCGGCGACCCTTGTCGGTTTTTCCGAGCTCGGTTTGCAAATCGACCATGCGTGCGGTGAGCTTTGGGCACGTTTGCGTGCACGATGTGAAAATGAAATTGGCGACCCACGCGTGGCCCGCGAGCGAATGATTCGCGAAGCCCGTTCCGTGCTCGGTCGTCAATTGAAACTTCGGAAGTTCCAAAAGGATCTGCGGCGACGGCGCCGATGCGATAGCGCGATAATGCCTGGCAGAATACGCGATACCAGCGCTGGCAATGACAAGGCCTAGAGTGAGGGCCTTACGACGCCGGGAAATCCCCGTGCTCTCGATCGCCTGTGTTTGCTCGCCTGACATCGCGCTACGCCCTACCTCAACTTGCCGTGCGATCGAACACAAGCGCGCCCATCCACACCACGAGGTAAACGATGGACAGCGCGAACAAGCGCTTGGACCATGGGATTGTCGCTTTGACCTGAAGCCCGGCAAAAGCCATGACCACAAATGCAGCCCCAGCCACGATCGAGACAACGAGGTAGGTCGCTCCTGCAACGCCAAGCGTATGCACAAGGACGGTGGAAGCCACCAGGAGTAAGGTAAACATCAGGATGGTGCGTAGCGCGCCCTGCTCGCCACGCTCGACAGCGAGGACCTGCATTCCCGCGCGTGCATATTCTTCCGTGCGAAAGAGCGAGATGGCTCCAAAGTGCGGCACCTGCCAAAGAAAAAGCACAGCGAAGAGCGAAAGCGCGGCAAGATCGATCTGCCCGGTCACGGTTGACCAACCCATGAGCGGAGGTAACGCTCCGGGAACTGCGCCAACCAAAAGAGCAAGCCAGCTGCGTGTTTTGAGCGGTGTGTACGCGAGCACGTACGTTGCGAGCGCAAAAAGCCCAAGCGCACACGTGAGCATATTCACCGCGGCGAGGATGGGTGTTGCGATAGCCGCTAACGCGAGGCCGAACCAAAGGGCGGATCGCGCGTCGAGCCTTCCGGCGGGAAGAGGTCTTCGAGACGTGCGCGTCATCTTCGCATCGAGATCGCGTTCCCACCACATGTTGAGCACGTTGGCTGAGCTGACCACGAGTGCCGTTCCGACGAGCGACGAGAGAAGGCGAACCGAAGTTAAGTGTCCTGGAGCAACCGCCATCGCGGCCGCCGACGTAAAAAGCACCAGCAACGTGATCCGCGGCTTTGTTAACGCAACGAAATCACGAAAGGCCGCCAAGGGTGCGGACGTCGCGTGGGAAATGCGTTCAGACGAGGTGTGCACAGTCACTTGTGTAGAGCCACTTGATAGAGCCGGCTGCCGGCAAGCGGCAAGATCCTGTCGATCGGGCGGCTCCAGCTTAGCGCGACTGACCTTCTGTCGCCCAGTCAAGACAGTCGGCCGCTCTACTTTTCTTCGCGCACGTTCTCTCACTCCTCATTCGACCACTTCATTCAACAACAAGCGGGGCCCAAAGTGCGGCGACCACAAGCGCCAGCGCGCGAAGAGGTGCGTCGGCGCCGCCGCGTGCAAGGGTCGCAAGCGCCAAAACGGCGGCAAGACGAGGCGATGCCCCGGGTTTCGTCGCGACCGCAATCGACAAAGGAAGAGCGGCGCACAGGACAAAAACGGAAATTGCGTTTCCTCCAAACGGCGGCGGCATGGAAAGGGCCGTAAGTGCCATGTTGAACCAGGCTTGCCAAAGCGGAGCCCCAGGGAGGCCTCCTCGTGCGGCTGCCCAGGTGCCCACGATTGCGCAAGCAAGCGCAAGCACGAGTGCAACCACTCCAAAAAGACGCGACTTGGCGATAAGCCACGTGATCACCCAAATCAGCAGCAGAACCTCGAGACCGCTGTGCACCGTCATGAGACCACGAGCCAACTGAAAGGCTGCCGTGTGCGCAAATTCACTCGCGTAGTTCGCCGCAGCCCACGCCCCGCCGCGCGTCATTAACATCGACGAGGCGAGCAGAAGCGGCACTCCCGCCGCGCGCGACGGTCCATCGCGGAGCGCAACCAAACCCGCTACGGCAGACGCAGCAACCGTCGCAACCATGAGACCAAAAACCGCTGCGGTGCGAAGCGTACCGAAGAGCGAAATCACCGTTGTAGAAAGAACAGCAGCCGTACTCACGAGCAACACGCTGCGCAGAATCCACAGGTGCCTCCGAGACACAGCCAAACGCACCGCACCCAGCACAGCGCCCGCAAGAAGGAGCGTCAGTGCAACGTAGGAAGAGGCGGCTCCCGCTCGCTCTAGCTGTCTGACCACGGCATCGGTTGCATTGCCGCGAGATCCAGGAATAACGAGCGAGGCGAACGCGCTCGCAACGGCCATCGCGAGCGCCGATAATCGTAACCACACACGTGACGTATCAGCTTCTGCGGGCGCGGTCGAAACGATCGCCTGCTGCATGAGCGCAGTGTACGCGCTCTACAGCTGTGTACGCGCGCTATTCGGCGAGAGAAACAAGAACATGCCCTCCCGAACGTCACCCGGACGACCAAAGGGCGTCGCCTTTTCGAGCCCAGGCCCCTTCGGTCCCCCGGGTGGCGCGTCCGGTGGTGTATTTGGCTTCGGAACATTGATCTTGAACGGTCGCGCTCCCTGTGTGGAGCACGCGTAGATGTCGTCACGATGGAATTCCCAGTGCAGATACACGTTGCCATCGTCCGAAACGATGGCTTCCGGGGCAGTCCCGAAGGGTTGCGCGCGTTTGACCGACTCAAGCGCGGCCACATCGAATTGCGTGCGACCGCTTGTGCGAACCACCCCCATGTCTTGTAGGCGGCCGTCTTTCGAGAGAACGATCTCAAGGCGTGTAATCAACGTCATGTCACTCAGCGGGTGGTCAGACGCGTACCCTCTCCAAGCGTCGAGAAACCCGTCAGCAAAAATAGGGTGAATGCGCAAATGCATCGCATGCAGGTACGTCGCGAAGGGCGAAGCGGCCGTGTTAAGTCTTGTCTGATTGCCTGGCTTCACCATGCCCACATAGTTTTCAATCGCGTTGCGCCACCGCTCGAAGTTGTTCGCCTGGAACGATCCCAGGTGCTCGCTTCGACGCTTCTCTCCCGACGCTTGGCGCTGGCGCGAGAGCATGTCGGGTCCGGTGAGCCTAGCCACCTTGCCGTCGGTGAGATTGAGCTTGAGGCCACCTGGACTCGTCTCGCCCTTGTTTAGACCAAACACGGAGCCTTTCTTTCCGACGCTTGGCTTCGAGCCCCTCGATTCGTTGGGCCCAATATTCTCCGCTCGGTTCCATCCCCACGATCCGTTGAATGCGTCCGCCACCGGATCCCTCTGCGTTCCGTCGCCCTTGGCTGCTTCGGCGGCCTTTGAATCTGCGCCAGGCTGCACTCTTGAGTCGCCCGTAGCGGGTGCTGGCGCGCGATTCGGATCATTCACTTGGCTCGTTCGCGCACTCGGCGACTTCTCGGGTGCAAGAGTGGCCACCTTCTCCTTGGGATCCGGGCCAGCCTTCGTAGCGGGCGTGGCAGATGACTCTTCCTTGCCTCGCTCTCCGGGAGCTACGCCTTTTTCGCCTGGGTGATCTTCGCTGTCTGCGATCTTCGTGCGTGAGCTGTCGCCAACGCGCGTGTCATTGCCCCCGTGGTTTCCACCGGGGGTTGGATTTTTGTCATCCTGATCGTGGGCGGTGAGCTTCGCCTGCGTTTCTTCGTCGACGTGATTGTTCTGCTCGGCCAAAAGCTTGGCCTTTGGATTTTCCTTCTGGCTCGAATCGGCATGCACCTTCACCGCAATGCGACGATCCGTGATTGGGTCTACCGTGGCCTTGGGTGCCTCCGGCGCCTTCTTGACCAGAACGAGCTTCTTCTCTTCCGGCTTCTTCGGATCAGGCTTCTTTAACTCGGGCTTCTTAGAATCCGGCTCGCTCTGTTTTTCTTGGTCCTTGGCTACTTTGGTCTCGTCGTTTTTCTCGTCTTTTGGCTCTTCCGGTTGAGGAGGCAATTCCTCAACAGCTACTTCGATGGACGCCTCGATCGGGAAAAGTTCCGCAAGCGCAGCGCCCATGAGTCGAGACATGGCCGCGCGATCGCGAACCGACCGACTGATCGTGAGCCCGCCGCTGCTGAAGAGAAGATGGAACACCACCGCACCGCCAACCCACGCCATCGCGGGAAGACCTTCATTCCAACCCGACACGCGCGTTTCGTTCGGCCCGATCTCTGGCTGAAGGCGCGCGTACGCCACCCCCGGAACGATCGCAAGCACGTGACCCACAACGAGCAGCGCAGCCGAAAAGAGAAGACTCAGTACCGGATGGCTCGAACGGGTCGCCCACACCATACCGGCAGAGATCAATGCGACCGGGACCGCGATCGACGCAAAGGTGCCCAGCACAAGCTTGCGATTCCGCTCGCCCAGAGTCCATGCCCGACGCAGCGTGCGAACGACTCCGCCACCCTCCATCGACGCAACCGCGGGAACGAGCACGCCACCCATCGCCATGTACACCAGGGTCAAAAGCTGAAGCGTCGCGGCAATTCCGATGAGAACGCCACGTACTGTGGGTTCGTGCACGGAGCGCAGGGCGGCCATCATCAAAAGAGTTGGTGCACAAAGGATCACCGCGGAGAAGAGCAGCGTCCACGAGCCCGGAGCACCAACCAACCGCTCGGAACTAACATGCTCTCGGCGCATTACAGCTACGGCTGCGCTCGAAAGACTTGCCACCGCCGAGACCGCGATCAACGACGCGACAACGCCCCCGCCCACG
>JAHFDX010000192.1 GCA_023248785.1 Myxococcales bacterium | reverse complement strand
CGAGATTGAACACGAGCTTGTCAAACGATGAAGGCGGCTTGCCCGGCACCTGACTGAGCGTCGTTGCACGCGTGAGCACATTGCGAAGTTCGCGTACGTTGCCGGGCCAACCGTAGCCGACGAGCTTGCGGAGGTTTTTGCCCGTGATCTTGTCGCGTGGTGGCAATCGATCGTGCAGGAGTCGCTCGACGAGGCCGGGTATGTCCTCGGGGCGTTGACGCAACGGAGGCATTCGCACGCGAACAACTTCGAGTCGGTAGTAAAGGTCGCTTCGAAATCGGCCCCGCCGTGATTCTGCCAAGAGGTCACGATTGGTGGAGGCGAGGATGCGCACGTCCACTTTACGAGGCGTATCTGCGCCGACGGGTTTGATTTCGCCAGTCTCGAGAACACGCAGGAGCTTGGGTTGAAGGTCGAGCGGCAACTCTCCAAGCTCATCGAGGCAGAGTGTTCCGCCATCGGCTTGTTGAAATGCGCCTATGCGATCCGCCGTTGCGCCCGAGAATGCCCCGCGCTTATGTCCGAACAGTTCACTTTCCGCGAGTTCGGCAGGCACCGAACCGCAATCGAAGACAACGTACGGCCGCGATGCGCGTGCCGAGGCCTTGTGAAGAGAACGAGCCGCAAGTTCCTTGCCCGTCCCGCTTTCGCCTTCAATGAGAACGGCCGCATCGGAGAGGGCGGCACGTTCGAGAATTGCAAATACCTCACGCATTGCTACCGATTCGCCGAAGAGCTCGCCGAAGTTCCGAGCGAGGGATGGAGCTACTTCGCGTACATGCCAACGAAGCTGGACCGTGAGCTCCGTTTGGCCGAGTTGCACGACGGCTCCAATAGGTAACTCCATTTCATGAATTTTGGCGCCGCTGAAAAAGGTGCCGTTGCGACTCCCGAGATCCCGCACGACGATGCGGCCCTCGCCGACCGAGATCAGAAGGTGTCTTCTCGATACTGCGGTGTCGCTGAGAACGAGGCCGACGTCGGGATCTGTTCCGACTTCGAGCACGCTTTGAACGGGGACTTCGCGTCCGGCGTCGGGGCCATGGGTCACCACCACCTTGAGCGGAACGGATTTCCGATCGCCAGGGCCGCTCAGCAAATTCCAGTCTTCGGTACGTGCGTGAGCCACGATGGAGGCTCTTACCTTGACTCACACAAATGGTCTATGAATATCTAACAACTGTGCTATCACGCAGCCCGGTGCTGCCATCCGCTCTCTTTCAACCAGGCGCCGTATTACGCGGGAAATACCGCGTTGAGCGCGTTCTCGGCGCGGGCGGGATGGGGACGGTCTTACTCGCCACGCATCTGCGCCTGTCGCAACCGGTCGCTATTAAGGTGCTTCGATTCGAGACGGCGGGGCGGAAAGATGTTCTGGTTCGCTTTGCACGCGAAGCTCGCGCGGCTTCGAAGCTTCGTGGTGAGCACGCGGTTCGCATCCTTGACGTCGATGACAGTGACGGCGGCGACCCGTTCCTCGTGATGGAGTTTCTCGAGGGAGTCGATTTGCATCAACACCTTGCGGCGAGCGGTCAGTTATCCGTCGAAGACGCCGTTGGATATGTCTTGCAAGCGTGCGAGGGGATCGCAGAAGCGCACGCAGCAGGGATCGTCCATCGGGATCTGAAGCCCGCCAATCTGTTCCTCACGACGCGGGCAGATGGCTCGCTTCTCGTGAAGATCTTGGACTTCGGGATCTCCAAGGCCATGGAGCCCGAGGCTCCCTTAGATTTTCAGATTACAAAGCCTTCGACAGCCATCGGCTCTCCCTCGTACATGTCACCGGAGCAATTGAAGAACTCCTCCGACGTGGACGCGCGAACCGACATTTGGTCGCTGGGCGTCGTACTCTATCAGCTGCTCACGAACACCATGCCGTTCGAGGCGACGAGTACTGCAGCGCTAGCGGCGTGCATCGCGGCCGATCCTCCGACGCCTTTGCGTGCGCTTCGTTCGGATGCGCCCGAGGAGCTCGAGGGTGTCGTGCTTCGATGTCTTGAAAAGAACGCGAGCTCCCGGTATTCGGACATCGCGGATCTCGCGCGAGCTCTTGCGCCATTCGCTTCGGGGGGCTCATCGGGCGCGACGCGTGTAGCGCGAGTCGCAAAGACACGGCGCGCGGTGCAAGAGAAGGAGCGGTTGTCAGCCAACCCACCAAGCCTCTCCGCCCATGCGAGCGTACCTTCACCGATCGTGAGTCCTGGAACGGCTTCTCTCCCCGGACTTGCACCAAGCCCTCTGCAGCGTGCCCTCGAAACGGAATACGGGAGTACGGTGGGTCCAGGTACAGCACCTCACGCGCGGAAGAACGGGCGATGGTTGGTCCCGACCGTCCTTGGCCTCATGGTCGTCGGTGGTTTGACAACGTTGGCTGTGACCCGTGGAAGGTTGGGAACATCATCACCGGCGCCTAACTCAGCACGACAGAGCGAGGTTCCAATTATTTCGCCGGAGCCAGTTATTTTGCCGGAGATCGTGACTTCGGCGATGCCGACTCAATTCGCAGATGCAAGCACGTCATTTCCCACGCCTTCCGTTGCGCCTCGACGGCCGAAATCCGCGCCGCGCGTTGTTCCGCCATCGCCTGCGCGGTCAAAAGACAATCCAATGGACATCGACTTTCGATGAGGCCTGCCCTCCCGCTCTTCCTCGCAACGTTCACCGTGAGTGGCCTTGCCTTCGCCCAGGCGCCCAAGAAGCCGATTCCGTCGCTCAGCGAAATGTTCAAGGGCGACGCAAAGGGCGCGTACGAGCAAGCGCGGGATCGCTTTAGGGCTGGAGACTACGTGAGCTCACTACGATCGCTTCAGCGAGCGCAAAAACTTTCCCCAAATCCGCGCCTATTTTGGAACATGGCGGCGTGCGAAAAAAAGCTCGGACATCACGCCAAGGCAATCGCCTACGTCGAAAGTTATCTCACCGCTGGGACGGCGGTCCTCTCGGATGATGAACGACGCGAGGCGAATGACTTCGTGGGGGCGATGCGCACGCTGGTCGGTGCAGCGACTGTAAAGAGCGTACTCGAAGGAGTTCAATTGTTCGTCGACGACGAGTTCGTTGGAGCGACGCCCTTCTCAAAGCCGCTTGTGGTCGATGCGGGAACAAGACGGATTCGATACACCCGCCCCGGGTACAAAGAGGGATTCCGCACGGAATCGGTGCCTGCAGGAGGAGCGACAGCGTGGGTTCTCGAAATGGATCGCGATGTTCACGAGGGGCGATTGGTGGTCACGACAGGGCCGACCGAATCAATTTGGTTCGATGGCAGATTGATGGGACATGGTGAGTGGGGTGGAAACGTACCAAGCGGTGCGCACACAATCCTTGTGACCGACAATGGCAAAAAGAGCCGCGAGCAGGCAGTGACGATTCACGACAATGACGTCAAGACCCTCGACCTTCACCTGCAAACGTCGGGCAGCTCGACGTGGCTATGGGTTTCTGGCGGTGCGGTTCTCCTCGCGGGAGCTGTCGTCGGCGGATATTTCTTGTTCAAACCGAGTTCAGCGACACCCGACGCGCCGAAGGGCACGCTGGGAACGTTCACCTTCCCATGAGGCCATCGGTTCAACCTCGACTACTTTCTCCTCGCACGAATGCGCTTGCACGTTTTTTTTGCATCACGCTCTTCGGAGGAAGCGCCTGTTCCAGCGAGCCTCCACCTGCATCGGCCGGGCTCATGCTTGTGGTCGATACAGATCTCGCTCCGGGTAAGGACTTCGATCGACTCCAAATTGAAGTGAAACCTCCCGCGGGAAATGTGGAGTATTCGAAGGTCTTCTCCGAATTCGGTCAACCAGGATTGCCACTGTCCTTTCCCACGACGCTGGCCGTGGTCGATCGAAATCGAGGCGCTGAGTCGATTACGTTTCGCATTTCCATTGGAAAGTCAGGACTCGAAAACTCGCCCGTTGGAAAGCCCCTCGTCTTGCGCGAAATTGTCACGGAGATGCCGACGGATCGAGTTGCGCTTCTTCGGGTCCATCTCGAGTGGATGTGCATCGGAACAGCTGGTGCAAAGCCTGATTACGTTGAGGGGCTCTGTCCCGAGGGAGGGACGTGTCTCGGTGGGAGATGTCAAGACTGGACGATCGATTCCAAATCGCTTCCCACGTACGACGAACGAAGCGTGTTCGGTGGTGGATCCTCGCGAGGTGAGGGAGCTTGTTTTGATACGTCCGCGTGTTTTGCGAGTGGAGTCACCGAAGCGACGGATTCGAACTGCACGGTGGCCCGCCCGGTTGGAAATGACGTCAACGTTGCGCTTGCTGTTCCGGATGGGGCCGGCGGAATTTGCAGCGGCGGGGCGTGTCTGGTCGTCCTTGAGCCGAACAGTTCGTACGGATGGATCGGCAATGGCGATCGGCTTGAGCTTCCGACCGCTGCGTGCGATCTCATCGCTAAGAAGAGCGCGATCGGCGTTGTGATCACCACCGCCTGTCCGAGCAAGGCATCGAGTCTTCCGACGTGCGGGCCATGGTCGGCAATCAAAACGCCGGCGACGCTCGATGCCAGTGCGCCGGCAGTGAAGTAAATCAGAACGGGCCCCAGGTAGCGGCCTGAACGAAGCCGCCCGTGCTTCCGTACGGGCATGCGGGGCCATTGCTGCTGACCCAGTAATCTTGGCGCAGGCGGTTGTCCCAAAGAACGGTCCCGTCCGGCAACTCGAGGCGGAACACAAACTGAAGGGTCGCCGCGTAAATTTGGCTGGTCCAGTCGCCGTTGCCCGAATGCCAATCTTGGTACACCCGCATGTAAGGGTTTGCGGAGGCTTCGACAGAGAAACGACGAGTACTCGGAGTCATCGCGAGATCTCGAATGTTGCCCCAATAGCGTTCGTGAAAATCACCCCAACCAAAGCCGTCGCCAATGTGGTCCTGATCGGCGTAGCTCTCTCCCGCGTGCAGCGACACTTTGGTTTCCGGAGGCAACGTGGGATTCTCGTATGTGATGCGAAAGCGCACGGAACGGATCGAACACGCGCCGTCCACTGGGCTCGTCACGTTGACTTGATTCAAGAACACTTCAATGCGCGATTTCTCCAGCCTCACCGTGGTGAACGCGGCCTCGCTCGCCGAGGTGGCCTCGGATGCGTCAGGCGCAGGACCACTGCATGCGAGGAGTGCGAAGAAGGGAAGAAAAACAACGGAGGACAGACGCAACATGATCGACTCCTTGGGCAGGTCGTGTGCGCCGAAATAGAGCAGAGATCGTGCCAGCTGCATGGGCAGTGAGATCAGACGGTAAATCGTGATCGTTACCACTCGTCAACGAGGATGACGCCGTCGTCAGTAGAGAAAATGGAACCGGCGGGTAACACGCCGAAAGCGCTGCTCCCCGCGGGAAAAAGGGCGCTGTGCACCCTCAACACGCTCTGAACGTGAAAGGCGCGGCATCCATAGGTAGTGAATTGTTACATCCACGTACCAACCGTACGCAGCACCCGAATGCATTGTTACGTCGGGGACACAAAGCGTTGGAAAAACGCTGAAAAACACGAGGTGTTGTGCATTGGCATCTCACGTGCTGAAGCGAGTCCGTCATCAACCTGAAGGAGTTTTCAATGCGACCGTTTCACCGTGTTTCCATCTTGTCTTCTGTACTGTTCATCGGCTTCTCATCCTTTGCCGTCGGCTGTAGCGGCGAAACGCCAACGAACGACATCGAATCCACCTCCGACGATCTTCGTGGCCCGGGCAAAGCGGCGACAGACACCCGTGTGCCCGAGCTCGGAGGGGATCTTGCGGTGCTCCGTCAATCGAAGGTTTGGATGGACGAGGCCGTCGAGGATGCCGATCGGAGCACCGGGCCGATCATCGAGGCGAAGTTCGAACTCGGCGACAGCGGCAAGCTCTCTCTAAGTCTCTACCCCGCAGGCAAACCCCTCAACGTCGACGCAGAGCGCAATGTGTTTCAGGAGCTCTCGGGTGATCCGACCGCATGGCCATTCGCGGGTTCACTCGAAGCCTTTAAAGACCAAGAACACCTCACACGTTCCGCGCGCGATCTCACGCTCGTTCAACTAAGCCGAGTGAGTTTGCTCGAAGCCGTTGAGAGTTCCTCATGCGAAGGTTTTGTCTACTGGGCGATCCCAACGATTCGTCATGGCCGCGCTGGATATGGTGTTTACACGACCGCCAACGGAACAAGGCAGAAGTACCACTTCATCGATGGGCAGGGGAGCCGCGCGAGAACTTCGTCCCATCCAATTGAGTTGGGTACAGACCCGGGCGCTCTTGCAACCGACGAACGCGTTCCGGAACTCGGTTCTGATCTCGCGATCGTTAAGACGGCGAAGGTGACGATGGCGCAAGCTCTCGCGTCGCTGGAGAAGGCACACGGCCCGGCGATCGAAGCGAAATACGAGCTCGATGACAACGGCAAGTTGAGCCTCAGTATTTACCCCGTCAAAGACATCAGCCTCGACGCAGAGCGCAGCTCGTTTGGCGAACTGGCGGGCGATCCGACCGGAAAAACGTTTGCTCCTTCGTTCGAGGAGTTCAAGGTGCCGGATGTTGAACATCTGACGCGCTCGGCACGCGACATCACGCTTGTTCAAACTGCGAGCCTCACACTTCGCCAAGCCATCGATGCAGCACAGAGCGCAATGCCTTCCGGATTTGTCTATTGGGCGATCCCAACCATTCGTGACACGCGCGCTGGCTACGGTGTCTATGTGTACGGGAAGGATGGAAAGGCTCACTACTTTTTCGTCAGCTGAATGCGATGGAAGGGCCGTTTATCTGCCAAGGAGAATCAATTCATGCTTGTGCGTAGATGCTTCTTGACCCTCCTCCCATTTGCCGTGGCGTGCACGAACTCGGCAACCTACGGTGGCCCTTCATCGTTGATCGACGAGGCGAAAACGCCCGAGCCTGTGGACGCCAATGCGATGGGTGCAAACAACACGGATCCACTCACGGTTGTTTTGCCTGGAGGAGAGATGGGAATTGGGTTCGACGATCTAAGGTATTCGGCCGCGCTTCATCGCGTGCTAGTGCCAGGAGGTCGTGCAGGCGTAATC
>JAHFDX010000191.1:6137-7036 GCA_023248785.1 Myxococcales bacterium | reverse complement strand
AGTAGCCATCAAAATGTAGCAGGCCGGACGAATACTCATACACCCCCCGGATGTTCATTTCACTGCAACAATCAACGGCTACGCCCATCCCAAATATAAGGTGTGGTTTCCAATCGGTGCTTTGTCCGCTTGCGCCCAGGTCATTTCCGCAAATCGTGAGGCACACCTGAAGCGTCACCTCGCCCCATCACGGCCGTTGACGGAGCCACCAGCTACAGTGGTAACGTCTTGGGTCCGCTTGCGGTATCTCTCATGACAAAGAGCGACCTTATCGATGCGCTTGCTACGCGCACGGGAATGACGAAGTCCCGCGCCGAGTATGTCGTTAACAGCATCTTCGATAGCATGGTGACCGCGCTTGGTCGCGGCGAGGGTATTGAGATCCGGGGGTTCGGAAGTTTTTCGGTGAAGCCTCGTCGCTCGTACGCCGGCCGCAATCCGCGCACGGGGGAAAGCGTTAGCGTCCCCGCCAAGAAGCAACCTCGGTTCAAGGCCGGCAAAGACCTGCGCGATCTCGTTAACGAAAGCCGCACTTTTGCCATCAGCGGTGGCGACGACGACGACGACGCGGACGAGAGTTGACCCACGAGACCGGACGCCGCCATTTCATCGTCGGCTGCGCTGCCGCCCTTCTGGAAGCCTGCGGTCGGACGCCGAATGTTCCACCACCCGCATGCGAGCACGCGCCATTTGCCACAGACGATGTGTCGCGACTGGTCGCGCTGCCTCGCCTGCGTTCGTTGCTCGTCGCGAAGCCGAGCAAGCTGGTTACAGGCCCCGAGCGAATCGCGATCGATCCTTTCTTCACGCAAGAGCGACTGCAGACTTTTGCGCAATCGCACGGTGGGGTCGACCTCCGATGGCTCGACAGCCTCGTCATCGCGCAGTTCGATGATGTC
>JAHFDX010000191.1:0-6127 GCA_023248785.1 Myxococcales bacterium | reverse complement strand
ATTTGATCCGGGGCGAGTCGAGAACGCATTTCGGCAACGCATCGAAGTTGAGGGTCGCGCGCGCGATCAGGCTCGAACGAAGACGGGTGCTTGCTTCGATCCCATCGTTCGACTGTGGGGCACGAGCCTTCGAGGACGAGAGCAGCTCGGCATCTTTGGCACCACGAACATCGGGTGGGAAATTGGCCGATTCGGTCCACTACGCGTCGCGGAAGCATTTGCGCGCAATCAGTTGTCGCGCACGAAACCCGCACTCGATCTGGAGCCTCTGTCCACACTGAGTGACATGCTCGCTTCGTACCACGCATGTTGGTTCGTCCTCGGACCGTTCGAGGCTGAGTGGAAAAACGCCGCTGGAGGTCTCTTAGCCACGGCGACCGCAGTTGCGATGGGTGGCCAAGTGCTCCCTTCCACAGAATCCGGCGCCCTTGTCGAGCTGCGCATCCGCATCGTCGGATCCTTTGCCCGACCGGACGGCGCAAAAGAGCGCTTTTTGGCCTGGTACAATCAAACCGCCAACGACTCACTCGGCCGACTTTGCGGGCTTCACGAGCAACTCGACCGCGTTGTTGTTCGGGCGAACGCGGATTCGATTGAAGGAACGATCCGGCTCGACGCCAACCGATTGATTCACGGATTGCGTGCGTCCATCGATGCCCCCATTTCGGAGGTAATGCGTTGGTAGTGGAATTATTTAGCGCCGAAAACGCTCTGTCGTTGACTCGCGTAACCGGACAGTGGTACGCGAACTGCCCCCCTTCGTGAGCGTCACACCTCACAAAACGCATCAAAGGCCCAATGCACGAAACGAGTGGGAGATCCATGCAGCGTCTCCAAGCCAGTTCAAGCACCGCGCAACGCCCAGCGCGGAAAACCCCAACCGCGCAGGCCAAGCCGACCCGGAAGGCCGCAGAAAAAATGGAGCAATCCTCGATTTTGGCCGCGCCCCCGCAAAAGCTCCCAACGTCGGTTCCGGAAGTGAAAGCGGCGATTGAGCGTCAGTTTCGAGCCGCCATTCCGAAGGATGTCACGTTTCGTGTGGGCGATAAGGCTGTTCATCCTGCGCACGGCGTCGGCGAAGTCACCGCCATCGAGAAGCGCGACATTGGCGGCAAGGTTTCGGAGTTCTACGTCCTTCGCATTCTCGAGAAGGGAATGAAGGTCATGGTCCCCACGGTTGCAGTTCAACAGGTTGGACTACGACGCATCATGAGCCAGGGTGAAGCCGAGGAAATCCTCGAGACGATCCGCGCGCGCGAAGTCGCTGTCGACGTTCAGCCATGGAGCCGTCGCTTTCGCATCTACACAGAAATGGTGAATAGCGGCGCCGCGGTCGAAATCGCGAAGGTATACCGCGACATGAACCGGCTGAAGTTCGACAAAGATCTGAGCTTCGGCGAGCGAAAGCTCCTCGATCAAGCGCGCAGCTTGCTCTTGAAAGAGCTCGCATTCGCGAAGAACAAAACCGAAAGCGACATGGCGACCGAGCTTCAGCAAATTTTCTGCGCCTGAGTGCGTCGCTTCTCGTCCTCCGTAGCCATCACGCTCGAAAAATGGCCGCCTGACGTTCCTCGGCGGCCATGCGTACGTATTCGCGCGCCGCGTTCATGCCCGCGCTCAGGAGATCGCGCGCATCCTGATCAAGCGCGCGCGCATCGTCCAAACGCCGACCGAGGGCGCGTGCCCGCTGTTCGGCATCTGTTTGAGCTGCATGGGCGTTCCCTGCCCGTGCGTCAAAGTACGCTGACATCACGCGTCCGGCAGCGGTGGTTCCTTGGCCCGTTGCCTTGAGGGAATCGGTCGTTACGTCAAGCCGCAATCTCGCGGTAGACGTCGCCTGCTCGGCCGTGGATGTCACTGTGGATGTCACAACGCGCTTCAACTCTGCATTCTTCACCAACGCGCCTCCGAACGTGGTTCCGGCTTCACCCATCGCTGCAAGTCCCTGCGTAAGGCCACTCAGAAACGTATCGCGTCCGGCCCTACGTATGTTCTCCACTTGATCTCGATCCGCCTTCGCCAATGTCGCTTCCTCGCTCTGACGAAGTACCCGCGCAACCTTTCGCTGCTCACTTGCCATTTCAATCACAAGCGCGGCAATCGCTTCCGGGCTTGCGTGCTCGGTGCACGGCGCAAGAAGTTGAGCACTCTCCTTCTGCTTCGTGGGCGTCTCCGCTTCGACGACACCGATGCAACGCGCTGTTTCGATGCTCGTTGTTTTCATCGTTCACCCCTTCATCGCATTCGCAGCAAGCGTCCCGGTAGCTTCATGCATCGCGGCGGTTTCATAAACAATGGCGCGCGCATCCTGATAATTCCCCGCAAGTGCCTCCACTCCGTCGAGAATCCATTTTGTGAGTCGCTCTGCCGAAGTGCGACGGGCGTCGGCCGCCACAGCGTCGGAGTGCGCCATCTCTGCGTTGTAGTCGAAGCGAGCCAATGCAACATGAGACGCCCCCTCAAGTGTTTGGCCTTCGGCCTGAACAACATTTGCAGCGACCTCCATTTGGCGAAGCGTTTTTTGCGAGACCCACGCCGTATTTGTAGCCCCGTCCAAACCCGAGATATTAGTAACTGAATTTGTTACTTGAAGCCCGGAGCCTCCAAGCGAAAGTCCGAGACCGATCCACCGGCTGGCATCGCCAAACACTTGTGTTTGTTCAACAACACCACCACCGATCTGCAACCCCGCAGAAGCGATCGAAAGCGCTGACACGCCACCCGAGACCGCGGCGGATGCAGCACCCAAAGCCAATGCCACTCGATCCGACCATCCTTTCCCGAGAATGCCATCAAGGCACTTTGTCTCGCCGATGACGGCACTCGAAGCGGAGAGCAGCAACACAGCCACAAGGACCGCTGCGCCTGAAGCCGCGCCGAAGGTAACGCCTGCGAGCGCGGCACTCCCCACAGCAGCCCCGATCTTGGCGACACAACGTGCAATCGCGCAGAAGTCATTCCACACAGCGCGACTTGTCACGATGGTTCCGACGTTCTTTGCAACGTCGGTGACAAGGGCGCCAACATCGAGTTCTTTGACGTTCTTGAAAACGCTCGCGACCAGCTTTACAAGGCATGAAAAGAGCCCCGGCCCAGAAGTCCTCGATTCACGTTCTTTGTCCCAAGCGCGGTGGGATTTTTCGATCGCCTCAAGACCTTGTTGTCGCGCGTGCTCAGCATCCACTTTTGCCGACGAAAGCTCCGTCGATTCCGACTTCGCCATCAGATAGGTCAGCGCCGCAAGGGCGTCCGAAATGCTCGTCTCCGACGAAGCCGCCGCAACGAGCGTGCTGGCGCCCGCACTATCGGCGGTGTGATTGGCCACGATCGACGCACGATTTGCCGCTGAAATGGGCGTGATCATGCGGCACTCCGTTCAGTCGTGACAAGGTCCACGAGCCGTGTGTCGGCACTCTCGATGGCACGCTGCGTTGCCTCCTCAAGTAACCGCTCGCGCACGTCGAGATTTTCCTGACCGCAGCGAAGCGCACGGGCCAACGCGACCGACAGCCGAACTGATTCTGGAGCGAAGATCCTTCCCGAGGCGTACACCTCACGCGCCACATCCCATTGGTCGGCGTGTTCGTGACACACACCAAGCGCTACCCAACCCCGTTCATCGCGCGGAGCCGCCACAAGCATTGCCCGCAACACCGTTGCGGCTTTGGCGAAACGGCAGCGGTTCATTAGCTCGAATGCGACGGCGTACATGCCGTCAACTGCCTTCGCCTTGAGCTCGTCTTCCATGATGTTCATCACGCTACCCCCCTCGAATATTGTTGATGGCGCTCATCATCATCTGGTGATGTGTTTGAAGAACGTTCGAGAAAAGTGACAGGACCTGTTGCTTTTGCGACACCAAGCTCTGAAGACGCACCATCTCAAGCTGACTCGCCGAACCCAAGCTGCTCGTCGCCGACGTAAGGGTTTCGGAGGCCGACTTCATCTCGGTCTCCCAAACGATTGCGTCGCCGCCCGCGTTAAGGATCGCCTTCGCCTTCTCGAGGGCCGCGTGAGCCTCACTGCCGGGCGGCAGCTTGGCGAGCGCGGCATCAAGCGCACCGTTGCAGACCGACAGCGCGCCCTCGTCGCCTTCACCGTCCGCGTCGTCGCTACTCTTGCCGACGAAGCTGTATCTCGAAAGAACGTTTCGCGCCTCGTTGAGAGCTGCAGTTTGCTGATTTCGAGAATTCTGAATTTGGAATATCCCAGTCACCTCAGAATCGAGACGAGTCATCTCAGACTCGAACAAAGCGAGCATTCCCTCAGGCGACAGTCCAACATATGCGCGATCGAGCGGAGTGGCTCCTCCCACACTCGACACGCTCGCGCTTTCGTATAACTCAGGGCGAAGGCGCACGCTGGCATTTGGCGAAAAAGGCCTCGAAGCAAATTCGGGGGTTGTCATGATTGTTCTCCTTTCAACCTCGAACCCAATGGCGAAAAAAAGTGACCCTGTCGGGGGCGCGGTAAAGAGCATCGATGGCTTCGGCGTCGTCGTTGTCGACCAGAATCTCGGCCGAACCCAATGCTCGGAGCCTGCGCTTTATGTCTTCCGTAGACGCTCCAACATTTTCCCACTCGCGGGCCAGTTGGACGAAGGCCTCGTGATCCATGTGTTCACCTCGTGATGGTCCATCGGGCGCTTCAACGAGGCGTTGCGTAAAAAGTGAGAAGGGCGGCGCGAATTATTCGGAAGCGATCACATCAACTTCGATCCCAACCGACAGAAGCCTCGCCTCAATGCGCCTTAGCGCATCGAGCGACTTCGACGCCATCGATACGTATCGCCTCCCACCATCGACGCGCGCAACGAAGTGGCCCGAAAAAGGCGCGTCCGCACCAAACGTAACCAGAATCAAAGGCGCCACGCGATCGCTGCACACCGCGACCCGTGACGCGAGCCGAGGAAGAAGCGCGTCGATAGATTTTGCATCGTGTTCCACCGATTGACACTGCGGTGTAGGAGCGTCGTCGATCCGTCGCTCCAAACAAACACTCGCAAAAAGAGCCATCGCAAGCACTTCATCGCCTTCGCACACCACGATCTCTGTCCTTGAAGCACGTGGTTCGATGCGTTTGTCTGGATCAGAGGGGTCAGTAATTTCTGGGCGTAGCCTTTGCTTGAAGGATGTCGCCTCTGAAGAACGCGATGCACCCTTCGCTGCTTGAGTCGAAGGTCGCGCGGGTGCGCCAGTCGAGGCGGGCTCAATGCGACTCATGGGGCTCCTTTTGCGCGATGTTCAAGTTCGGCTTGAGTCAACAGTGAACAGAGCTGCTCATGTTGCTCGGCGGAAGGATGCAGTTGATAGCGCGCGATAAGCGCGAGCGCGTTCTTCAGCCATGAATCGCGCATCGCGCTCGCACCTGTTGCATTCTCGACCAGCGCGCGTGCGAGTGCATACTCCATTTGATCCTGCGGCGACCAGCGCTGAATTGAGTGTTCGCTTGCGGCCAGCTCTTCGCGTGCGTCGGAGTATTCTGCGCGTCGGATGCGTTCGTCCACGCGCTCAAGTACGTGCGCACAACCCGTGATCATCATCGAGAGCAGCAGAAAACGGACTCTCATTGGCCCTGTAGGACTGTGCGAACACCCGACGCCATTCGATCGATAAGTTTGGAAGACAAATCGATGGCCTCCGTGTACCGGTAGATTCCAGCTTGCAACGCAAGGAGCTCGCCCGTGCCAAGGTCGCGTCCTTTTGCCCCTTCAGCCGCACGAACGAGGCGCTCGCCGTGTTCAACTTCGGAGCCAAGTCGTCCAACAAACACCGAAAACGGCGCGTTGTTCGGTCTTTCCTTCGGGAGAGCCGACACTGGAGTAAGCGGAAGAGGTCTCGAATTCTCACTTGCCTGGATGCGTGAGACGGACATATGGATCATCTAATGTTACCAATTGCCGTTTTTACTGTTTCATGTTCCGCCTTGAGCACGTTCGAGAGCGTTGTGAAGTTTCGATTGCGCGCGTTTACTTCTTCTTGAATCTGCAGGTAGTAAAGGCTCATGTCCTGAGCCTGAGCGAGTGAACTTTCGACACTCCCCGCGGCTGGGCCTGAAGAGGTGGTAGTCGAAGCGAACGGCGACGGGCCTTCGGGTGACCCCGTTGGCGTCGCCGCCGAAACCGACC
>JAHFDX010000190.1 GCA_023248785.1 Myxococcales bacterium | reverse complement strand
CGTGCCTTGTGCATGCGGGAGCGAGAGTCGTGCGATCCCGAAATCGGTGAGTTTGACGATTCCGTCGCGACGGATGAGCACGTTCGGGGGTTTGATGTCGCGGTGAACAATACCGAGCGCATGGCTCGTTGCGAGTGCGCCCAAAAGTTGCTCGAAGTAGTACCACGCGCGCAAGAAGGGTAAGCAAGGCAACCCAATCTTCGACAGACGATGACGAGCCACGTGGCGCGCAATCACCTCGTCGAGAGGCTGGCCATCGACGTACTCGATGAGCACAACCAGACGACCGTCGATGAGAATTGAATCGATGTATTCGACGATGTTGGGGTGCCGAAGCCTTCGTAGGAGTTTGGCTTCGTTGTGGAACATTCTCCCGACGACCTCGTGCTGCACAAACTCGGGCCTCAGGATTTTCGCCGCTACTTCGGTTGGAGCAAGGATGCCGCTCTCAACGCCCGTTGGTGACGGATAGAGAACACCGCGATAGACGAGACCCATCCCGCCCTCGCCCACCTTGCCTTCAATCGTGAGGCGGCCATAGTCGAGGTAGATTTCACGCCCCACCATGGGGTCACGTGAACGCGCCTGCAGTGTGCCGCAACCTGGACAAATCCGGCTTGACGGTTCGACGGGAGACTGACACGAGGGGCATAGAGGCGTCATCACACGGTCTGTGCTACGAACGGCGCAAGTCAGGATTGATGGATGGAATCAAGTGCTCGTGTTTCCGCCGAGCTTTCAGGCGGTCGTGTCGATAAGGTTGTGCTTGCGCTCTTTCCGGGATTGTCGCGCGCGCGCGTGAAAAAAGCCATTGAAGCGCGTGCCGTTCGGGTGAACGGCCGGGTGCGTCCAAAGGGCGAGGTGGTTGCGGAGGGCGACACAATTAGTGTCGATTCGGCATTCCTGGTGTCGCCGGATGAAGCCCTTATTGCCGAGCCGAATGCGGGCCTCGAGGTGCGATACCAGGACGATCACGTTCTGGTCGTCGATAAGCCCGCGGGTCAGCCGACCATTCCGATTCGAGCAGCCGAGAAAGGAACGTTGGCCAACGCTCTTATCGGCCAGTTTCCGGAACTCGCTGGCGTCGGACGCACGGCGCGGGAGCCAGGGGTGATCCATCGACTCGATAACGATACGTCGGGCCTCGTTATTGTGGCGCGGACAGAAGTGGCGTTCGAAGTGCTCACAAAAGCGCTTCGCGAAGAACAGATCGAAAAGAGTTATCTCCTTCTCTGTAACGGCGAGGACTTGCCAGACTTCGGCACCATCGACATCCCGCTCACCAACCATCCGAAAGACAAGAAGCGCGTCTATCCGTGTATCCATCCGCGCGACGTCATGCGCTACCAACCGAGGCCCGCATCCACTTCGTACGAAGTGGTGACTAGAATGGGTCCATGGGCGCTTGTAAGGGCGCACGCGAAAAAAGCAACGAGGCACCAGATTCGCGTGCATTTTTCGGCGATCGAACATCCTCTCTTGGGCGATGAACTCTATGGCGGACCAGCCGTCGACGATCTCTCACGCCACGCGCTTCACGCCGAACGCGTTCAGTTTGGGGGCGAAAAGCCCGTGCGCACGTTTGATGTGCAGTCTCCTTTGCCTGTTGATCTGGCAGCCCTTGTCGCTCGAATTGGTTGACCTTCGTACATCGCACCCTGCCATTGGAGTGGCGTGACCGATTCGTGCTACGTAAAGCGTGGTGCGTTCGTGGATTCGCAAACGCGGCCGTTGGATTGCGGCGATGCTCGCAGTGGCGGGGGTTGCCTCGCTCTGGCCCACGTGGGGGTCGCCTCGCACGGTGGATGGCGTAGCGCTTGAACTTGGGCGCGTGACAAAAACGATAGTTCGGCCCGACAACGTGCGGTGGGAGCCCAGTCGCGGAGCGCTGAGTGATTTCTTGTTCGGGCGGCCAGTGCTGTTTGTTGCGCGCACGGATGCAGATGCGCCGGGTGATATTTACCGTGCATTTGTTCGGATTTCGCCAACCGGCGAACCGCTCGCCGTGAACGGGATATACAACCTCACACACACTCCACTCGGCGACGACAGCGCGCTCGTGATGCATGGTCACCGTGCAGCGTTTGCAACATGGACGTCCGATGAGGTTTCGAGCATCACGTGGCTCTGCCTCGACGGCGAGGGTACGCAAAACCAGTCGAATTCGTGGGTTGAAAAAGTAACAACATCAATTACCAATTGGCAGCGCACAGGGAGCCTCAGCGGGATTGCGCGCTATGATGTGACCTTTGAGCCCGTGCATCCGTCGGACGTTCGCCTGAGTATGGGGCCTAAGGTGCTCTCGGTGTCGGTCCGAACAAACGCGCGAACCACACCCGTTGCGATCGACGTTGAATATGCAACGTCCAGTGATCCGCTTGCGATTCAAGCATCGGCCCACGTTCCAAAGCGCCTGTCGCACTGGGCTGTCGATACCGTGCGCGAAGTTTCGTGGATCGGCCCTGAGCCCGTCGCATGGCTTGAGGAGACTGTTTTCGGTGCGCGCGATCGTGTGAAGCGTGCCGTGTTTGCGCGTACGGCGGAGGCGACTGTTTCTTCAGCGGAGCAGAAGGCGCCCGTCCTAGACACGTCGGAGGCGTCGGTGGATGCGGCGCATTGGCCGCCTGCGAACGTGACCGCCATTTGGAAAACGCCCGAACCCGGCGAGGGTGTTTGGGAGGTTCCCGGCCAGTCTTCGTGGATCCGAAAGAATCCGTCACTGCTCGATGGAGCGCCGTCGCCCTTTTACCAAACCTATGTGCGTCCTGATGAGCAACGTCCGTACGCGAAGGTGCACCTCATTGCGATGGACATGCGTCAGCTCGATTTGGCGATGGAAGCGGGTTCAGAAGATCCGCAACCACTCACCGGACCGAATGGTCCTGGCAGGCTGCCACGCGATCCGCAGATATTCACGCGCGTGGTTGCGGCGTTCAACGGAGCGTTCAAAACCGAGCACGGACGCTACGGGATGATGGTCAACCGCCGTCTTCTGCTTCCTCCGCAGCCTGGGGCGGCGACGGTGATCACGACCAAGGATCATCGCGTTGGACTCGGCACGTGGGGAGGAGACAAGCAAGTGGAAGGTATCAAGCTCGTCTCGAGTGACAGCATCGTGTCGATGCGGCAGAACCTTGACGCGCTTGTTGACGGCGGTGACCTCAATCCTACGAAACGAAACCAATGGGGCTTCAGCGCACCGGGCAAAGGAATGCAGACCGAACGATCCGGTTTGTGCGTCACTGCCGCGCATCATTTGATCTACGCGTGGGGCGACGACGTGAGCGCAGACACGCTTGGGAAGGCCCAACAACTGGCTGGATGCGAGTTCGGTATGCACCTCGACATGAATCCGTTTCACACGGGCTTCTTGTTCATGAACATCGAGGAGTTCAAAGGTAAGAAATACAAGAGTGAGCTCTTGGCAGCCGGCATGGAGATTCCGAAGGATCGCTACATCGAGTGGGCCCCAAAGGACTTCTTTTACCTGACACTTCATCAAGTGGCCCCGCCGGACGTCGAAGGCGCGTTAGAGTGGACGCCCGATCCAGGGACACAACCACCGCCCGCATGGATGCCGGGCTTCTGGCGCACGCGCGTGTCGTATTCCTTAGGGTCAACCGATGTGGTCCGCGTAGATCCCGGTCGCGTGCGGTGGACACTTCGGGGAGGCGTGCGAGACACACGCGCCCAGCAGACGTCGCTTACGACCGAAGACGCACGTCGCGCGGTCTTGTCCGCAGGCCTTGGCACGGGCAAACTTGCCTTTGAGCCCGTGATTGCAGGGGCCACGCCCTCTCTCCGGGGCGAAGACACTGCGTGGCTTGTTCTCACGGACGGGGGTCTCGATGTGCGCGTACCTACTGCATCACTAAGTGACGCGCGCAGTGCCGCAGAGTTGCCTTTGCTCTTCGTCGGAGACGATGTGCGTTCTTACCGAACAAAGAACCACGAAGACCCAGTGGTTGCTCTCGGGATTGCGAACGATGGCGCAGTTTTTCTGGCACTTTTTTCAGACTCCGCGTTGGGAGTGGTTACCGCGCTGCGTCGCGCAGGCTGTGTGCGCGCCGTTATCCTCGATCGCGGACATGCTGCGACGGGTCGGCTCTCACGTGCAGGCACCCGTGAAGGCATTCGCGCGCACTACGACGACGGATCGCTTGTCGCAATCGCAACCCCACTAATACCAAGGGCCTTCCGGTTCGAACCCGAAAGGCCCTATGTTCCGCCCACAAAAAATAGATCCAAATCCCAGTAAAGAAGCCTGGATGGTTTTCGTCGAGCTCGAGCGAAGGCTAGGAGGGCGAGCGAGGAATACTTTCGTATTTTGAGCGAGCCCGACGACGCATGCGCGAAGGGATCGACGAAAAACACCAGGCTTCTATGCCGCAGCGTGAGCGGTGCCCGTGCGTCTCAATTCGTCGCGGAGCAGTTGCATGGCACGTGCGTGGAGCTGCGATATACGTGGCTCGCTGACGCCGAGGCGTGCGGCAATCGTCTTGAAGGGGATCTGCTGGAAGTAGTAGCTCGTTACAATCTGTCGTTCGCGCTCAGGGAGCTTGCTTACGACATTGGCGAGCGCCTCGCTCACCATGCGCTCTTCGACCAAGCGGAGTGGGTTGCGCGTTTCATCGGCAAGGCCGAGCGCTGATAAATCCGGCGGCAAGTCGTCGAAGCCGACCACAGTCGCGCGGAACCCTTGGCCCTGCTTGTTTGCGGTCGCGTTCACGCGATTGCGAGCGCGGCGGGTTAACCAATCCTGCGTGCGAAGCTCATCCAGAATCGCGCCGCGAATGCGAACCCGTGCATACCACTCGAACGTGGGCCCACGCTCATGACCACCCTTACGAAGGGCATCAACAAGCCCGAAGCACCCGGCGGCTACGAGGTCATCGCGCAACACGTTGGGCGGCAGCTTCTTCAGGAAGCGTCCAACCACCTGGTGTACTAGCGGCATGAGCGCGCTGACTTCCTGCGCTTCAGGGAGTCGCTTGGTCTTGCCGTTCTTCCGCCGCGTCGTCTTTTTGGCCGACCGTGCTGGCTTCATTCGCTCCCCTCCATAAGTTGGCAGCTGGGCTCTTTCGTCGATTGCGCTCGAGCGAGCTCTCTCTTCGGCTGAACCGTGTGCAATGCGCTCGGAGGGGACCTACTGCTTGAAGCGTGCCAACGATTTCACACGCATATGGCTCGGCCGTGTGCGGGAAAGTCGACGAACTGGGGCGTGTTTGCCTGAGGTAAATATGACTACGTCTGGGGTTCATGAACCCCAGCAGGATCGAAACCGCTCAGGGCATTTCCTTGGTAGTGCTTTCGTCTTCGCTCGGTTCGCTGTGATCCTGCCCTCTATGAACGGCAGGTTTCGCGGACTCTTTCAGGTCTTTCGACGCCATATCTTTCGAAACCCCGTGATCGCCATTCTTTTTTGAACCTTGGGCTTCGTCAGCTTCCACTTCAACGTCGCCCCCGTCGTCTTCTTCCCCGTCGGGGTTGGTGGCGTTGTACTGAGGAGCTTCGCCGGGCTTTGAATAATCGACCCAAAACGCCGGCTGCTCGCGTACGTCGAGGTGTACGAAGGTGCTGTTCGGGTAGTAGCCCACGCCAACGTTCTTGAACGTTTTGCAAAAATCCCGAAGCTCTTCGTTAGGAACGCCTTGCACCTTGAAGTCAAGCGCGCGTCCCGAGTTGTGTTTCGAGTGTGGTGTGTATTGCGCGGGCGTGAACGGACGAAATCCACTGACGACCTCGAGCGGGCGGCTGCCGAAGTGATCAGACACAAGCCCGAGTAAGGCGATCAATCGCGGGGCCGTATGGTGTGTGGCATCACCCGAACGCATGAGTTTTTCGAAGTCCTTGACGGCCTTTGCTGGGATCTTTCCGTGCTTGTCGAGAACGCGAATTTTGAACTCTTCGCCCAAGCGAACGGCCGTCACGATATGCGGCGTTTTTGGGGCTTTCGCGTGCTTTCCACGTGGCGGGGCCGAAGCAAAAAGGTCTTTCTCCTTCAGATTCAACTTCGCGGTTCTTGACCCTTCATCGGTCGATGATCTCACCGCGTCGTCTTCACCCTTGGCCCGGTGCGGATTCTTTTCGCCCTTGTCCCTTCCGACCTTCTTTCCCTTTTTCTTCGCTGGGTCTCCCTTACCGGGGATCACAAGCTCGGTGCCAGGTTTCAAACTCTTTGGATTCTTGAGGTCGTTCGCGTCGATGATTGCCTCTTCGGACACCTTGTAACGCCGCGCGATCGAGTGGAGCGTGTGACCCTTTGAAACGACGTGGGTCGTTTCGCCGAGCGCGCCGAATGCAGAAAGGCTTGTAACAGCGAGTGTTGCAAAAAGGGCGATCCGACCGTTCATGTGCGCGCTTAATACCCGAAGTCGGGTCGTGCGCCACCAGCGTGTGTCGGTGAGTGCCGGCGAACGTACGGTTGAGATGTATTGATATAACATCCCTATAGTATCTTCATATTTTTGGCGGCAGGTGTTCACGGATGACACGGCGTTTTTGACCCTTCAACCGATGGGGTGCCACACTTGTCCGACGTACTGCTGTGCTTTCGGTACGTGGAGCAATGATGGGCGAAGGCAAGCATCTAGTAGGCGTCGATATCGGCGCGAGCGGGATCAAGGTGGCTCTGCTCAAGGAGTCGCGAAAGCGGCTTACTGTGGTGCGGTGGGGGCATGCCCCTCTGCCACCCCAAACCATCATCGATGGTCACGTGATGAACACGAGCGTCGTGACCGAGGCTCTGCTCAAGGTGTTTCACGATCAAAAGATCACGCAAAAGGACGTGGCGATCGGCGTCTATGGGCAATCGGTCATCGTTCGAAAGATCACCGTGCCAATCATGACCCAAGTGGAACTCGACGAGCAGATCACCTGGGAGGCCGAACAACATATTCCGTTCGACATCAAGCTCATGAGCATCGACTACGAGGTGCTGAGAAAACGGCCCGAAGCGGGGCAAATGGACTTGCTGCTCGTCGCCGCGAAGAAGGACGAGATCAACGATTACGCCGCGCTTGTGCGTGAGGCGAAATTGCGGCCGCTCGTTGTCGACATCAATGCCTTCACCATACAGAACTTATT
>JAHFDX010000189.1 GCA_023248785.1 Myxococcales bacterium | reverse complement strand
TACAAGATGTTCGCCAACGTCGATGAGGCCTATGCCATTTCGATAGGGGAGCGACTCCTCGAAGGACACAAGCTCTATCAAGGTGCGATCAGTCAGCGTGGTCCTCTCATGTATTACATCTTCGAGGGGATTGCCGCACTGCACGGTTGGGACAACGTTGTAGCACTTCGCGTGTGGGCACTCGGCTTGGCGTTCGCACACGTGCTCCTTGTGTATTGGGCCGGAAAGGTACTCCTCTCGCGGAACGCGGCGACGGTCGCTGTTGCCATTTCTGGCTACGCGTTGTCGTTTGGATTTCCGCCTGAAGATGCCGTCGCCATCAATGGCGAACCGTTGCAACTTCCCGCCCTGCTCGTAGGCATTGTATTAGGTGCCCTTGCGGTGAGGAGTGCGCCCGAGTCGAGCGCACGGCGGATGCGACTACTCGGCGCTGGAATCGCGCTCGGGATCGCGGCGTCGATCAAGCAGTCTGCTCTGTTGCACCCCATCCCATTGTTCATCTTGTTGCTTGCGGATGCGCAAAAGCACAAGACTCCGGTCTCGCGAGTGCTTCGGGAGGCTTCCCTTGTTGTTTTGGGGACGCTGCTCGTTCCGACGCTCCTTCTTGTTCACGCCGCGCATCAGGGCACGCTCCGAGACCTCATCTATTATTGCTTCACGTACAACAACGAAGTTCACATGAATCCGTCGCCAAGACACTTCGTTTGGGTCGGGTTCTTCTTCATTCGAATGGTAGAGCAAACGCTCTTCATCCTGCTTGCGGTGCTCGTGATCGCAAGCGCGTGGCCCGCACTTTCGGGTCGTTTGGGACGCGCCATTTCCTTACGTTCACCGTGGGCGTTGCTGCACAGGTTTGGCATGCGGGAGTACATCGGGTTGCATTTTGTGCTCGCTGTCTTCGTCGCCTGCATGATGTACCGGTTTTTCCCGCATTACTTTTTGCAGGCGATGCCGTTCATGGCACTCGCAGTGGGAGCGTTACTCGAGCCGCTGTTTCGAGGACGATATCAACGGCGCGCGCGTCTCCAACTGAGTGCATTCGTTGGATTCGTCGTCGTTTGCGCAGCCCTCGGCGCGTACTACGGCGAGAGGATTGATGGCCGGGTTGCACATGATCGCACGGTAAACGACACGGCGAAGTACATCGAAGCCACCTCCAACCCAAACGATCGCATCTTTGTTTGGGGATTCTCGCCCTGGCTGTACCCCTATTCCCATCGTAAACCCGCCGGGCGGTACGTGTTCGAGACGTATGTCACTGGGTTTGTTCCGTGGTTTTGGGAGAAGCTCGAACTCGAAAAAACGCGCATCGTTCCGGGAAGTGTGGACGCGCTCCTTGCAGATCTCGATCGCGAGGATCCCGCGCTTGTCGTCGATGCGGGCAGCTACATGATGGCTCGGCCGATGCGCACATACGACAAGCCGGCAGCGTGGCTCCGTGACCACTATTGTTTTGAGGTTCGTATCGGAGCGCACGACATTTACCGCAAGCGAAATACTGCAGAGTGCGCGCAAAAGCACTTCCCGAGGCCTCACGACGCCATTGATTGGCGCGGCAGGACCTTGTTCGTGCCGATTCCGGTTGGCGTCGATCACGCTACCGCGCAGCTGTTACCGCGACGCCTGTACTCGAAGCCCGTGTGGTTTCACGATGGGCCCACGCCGCCGGGACTCGAAGCCATTCGCGATCGTCGCCTCGAACGAGAAGAAGCAGAAGCGCGCGCGAGTGGATTTTGGGTCGACTCCGCGATGGATCAACCGGAATAGTCAGCGGTAACCGCATCAACTTGATCACGCGCGGGGTCCTTCCGTGATTGCGCAGGCGAGTCCGGTTGGGTACGCAAGCGATGCACGACCCACAACAGCAGCACCAATGCGATGCCCCAAGAAACCGTGTCCTCCACCGGAACCTCGATCTTTGTAGGCAAGGCTGCAGCAGGTTCGGGTCAGGGTAAGCGCATCTCAATCTTCCTTTCCATGAGCAGGGAAATGTGTTCCATGGGTGAAGGTGAAACCCTTGGATCCGAAGCACGTCGTGATGGGCACGATCCAACATCTTTTCGGGTCGCTGCCGGACCCACGGCGACGGGTTCACGCTGGCCTTCTCTTTTGCGAGGAGGCCACCATGAACCCGTCGCACCAATTTCCCTTCCAGAAAATGCACGTCGATCAGGCCGCAATGGAGTTCGCCAAAGCCGTTCATCTCGCGAAAATTCGCGAACAACGTGAGCATGATGTCCGAGCGCAGGAGGGGCCACAGGCCCGGCGCAAGCAACCGCGTCTGCGAGGTTGTCGCGGCAATCGATCTCGCTGTCGAACACGGCGCTGACGATATCGAACACGCAGCCCCCATCGCCGAGCTCGCCGTTCGTCCATCACATTGCTCGCTTTCCAGCTCACGCGCGTTCCTCCTATCGCACGTCATCTACCCCTTGAGTGTCACCCATGTGCCTGGACTGTTTTGTTACCTATGTACCTGGACTGTACCGATTGGACCCTGACCTCGACCTCGACCTCGAGGAGCGAACGCGAGAAACCGCAAGTTATCGATGTCTATCCATCTTTAGTGCGCTGCCCACGCCCTTGAAGCATCCCCGCCAGCCGCATTCGTGCTCATCGACCGCTCCCCCTTTACGTACGCCGAAAACGCGGTCGCAGATTTCATGTCCCACTGCCCAAATGCTGGCCGGTGGATGACCGAGCACTACGAGCCAACCGTCCAATTTGGGGTTGTGCGCGTGTGGCTGCGGCGCGATCGCCCGGGCCGAAAAGCCGATTGAGGCTTGAATCGCGCGCCTTTGCGTGTGTAGACACCCGAGCTATGAGGAGCTTCCCTTGGGCTTCCGCACGAACCGCACTTTTGTTGAGCCTTTGCAGCGCAGCACTTTGGGCGGGAGCGTGTAAGAAGGGCACCATCGCGGACTATTGCGAAAGCAAACACGATTGCGACGGGATGGACGTGGCTGCGTGCCAGCTCAACTTTGACAAGCAGACTCCGGTTCCGTCATGCGAACCCTGCCAGCTCAAACGCGACGTGTTTGTCGACTGTTTGGTTCGAAACTCAGCGTGTTACGAACTTAAGGACGGCGGTACCTACGGGGAGGGCGGCCACGAGTACACGTACAACCCGGGTGACACGCGATGCTACGGGTCGATGTTCGAGTACCAAGCGTGCAGTTGCACGGGCGATGCGGGCCTTTCGGACGCGGGATCGGCCGATGCGAGTGATTCGGCAACGAGCGATGCGCGGCCTGTGGACTCTGGAAATGGCGACGGGGGACTGCGCGATGCGGGCCTTTCGGACGCGGGATCGGCCGATGCGACGCCAAGCGATTCTGGACCTGGGGATGCGGGTGATTCAGGAGTGGATGGCGCGGCCCCAGTGGACGCCGGAATGAAGGACTGAGTTACTTCGCAAACACTTCGATGTGCGCGTTTCCACCGCCGGGGAGGTTTCCGTAGCGGAAGTCGACGCGTCGGATCACGCGGCAATCGCCCGGTAAATCGATCTGGCGTGAGGAGTCGCCGCGACCGAAAATGAGGCGAGTGTCTGGCGAGAAGTGCTCGCCGTTCTTGAACGTGATGACCATGTTGAACATTTCAAGCGCGCTGTGGTGCACGGTGAACTGCACTTTGTGGAAGCAGCCCTCGTGCGTGAGATCACCAATGACATCGTGATCGACCCTGCCGTTCACCACGCGCTCGCCGAGCTTCTCCCAGCCGCCTTCGGGATGGTGGCCAAGCGGAGGCCCATCGGGATGATGCTCCGGCGGAGGTCCATCGGGATGGTGCCCTGGGGGAGGCCCGTCGGGATGATGGCCGGGTGGCGGCCCATCGGGATAAGGGCCCGGATGAGGATGATGCGGTGGCCCGGCGACAAGGGTGGCCCGGCATGCGCCGAGACCAAGAGCTAATGCGGCGAGCAAGAGAACTTTTTTCATCTATGAACCCTCCAAAATAGTCGGGCGTAGGATATCGAATCCTGTTGCCCTAAACCAATTCCAAACATGTGTCATTCCACGCGGACCAAATCGCCTTCCACGCGAAATCCAAATACGGCGTAGGGGATGGCCTGGCTCACGTCGTCGCCCGTGCGGTAGCGTTGTGCGAGCCACCACGCCGCGTGTGCAAAGATCGTTGGCTTGTTGAAACGCGCGCCTGGGCGATCGAAGAACGTGTACGCGACGAGCGGTCCCGCCCTCCACATCGGGCTGTTCAAATTGCCTGGAGGCTCACTGGGCAGCCGGTCGGCCGCGCGATACAAGGCGTGGAGCATGCTCCCGCGAATGCCGGCGACAAGGCCTACCTTGGTAAAATAAACAACGTTCGTGTCACTGAGCAACGACCAGCCACCATTCGGGACGACCATGTCGAGCGATGATTGTAGAACACCGGATGGCCGTTTCGGAGCGCGAGCTTCATGCATTGTGCGGCGAACTCGCTCTGCACCGCAACCGGCCCGAACTTTACCGCGGCACTCGCGTGGAGGGTCAATTCGTAACCCGAAGTGGAGTAATTGAGTCCAAGTTCTTTACCCTGCTTGAGGGCCGTGTCGGACGTGTTGTCGTAGTGCGATGCGAAGGACTGTACCGATCCGAAAGAGCCGAAATAATCGATGAAGTAAAAGCTCGCTCGGAGGGTGAACACACTTGCGGGTTTTAGTTCGAGCGCACCACCGAGGCGGGTATTGGCCGGCGAGAGACTTGGACTGAAGGTGACGCCGACGTGATTGGAGCGCAAAATCTTCGAGCCGTGTGAATACAGGCGTGCTCGGTACGCAATGGAGAATTGATCTTCGAGGCCCAGTGGATTGAGCCTCGCGCCAATCAAGTTATCCCAGGACAGGCGATGCCTTGGTGTTGGGGGCGGGCCATCGTCGGCGCGTGCGGTGGTCATCGCCATTGTGGCGTGCGCGACAAATAGCGCAGCGAATGTTACTTTTTTTCGAACGATTGCCATGCAAGCTCCGTTCGCGCGGCGCGGGCCTTGTTTGCGATCGACAGAAGTGGAAGATCGCGCAATAAGAACTCGCGTGGTTGCCCTTCGAGCAAGTTAGGGAGCTCGATGAGGGCCGCACGTGCTAACTCAAAACTTCCTGAGAGCAATAGATGAGCGTGCGGATGGCTCCATCCCAAGCGTTCCACTTCTTGCAGCGAGGTCAAGAGGGCCATCGCACGGACGCAAAGCGACGGCGATTTTTTGCGTGTCAGACGAACCCCCATGCCAATCGTGGCGGAGAGTACGGCAACATCTTCGACGGTGCGAAACGGGCGGGCGAAATCGTCCCAGCCGTCGCCCGGAAGAATGTCATCAACCGGCGTTTGTGTGAACGTTACGCGCCCATGTTCAATTTCGGGCGCCATGGGCAGCGGTGGCGACAACGCAATGGCCACGCTTGGATGCCTCATGGGGACAACAGCGACGACGAGCGTGACGCGACCATCGGCGCGTGGCGTTGCCGTTGAGTCCTGCGCAAGGACAAGACAATGGGAAGCTCTGTCGGCCATGCTCACGAAGGTTTTCGTCCCCGTCACCGTTCGAATGCCCGCTATGTCGCACGCAAGAACCGTATCAATGTCACGCGGTCGGTTGCCGCGTTCCTCCGTGACCGCGAGTGCGGTAGGGCGGGGATCGCTTGCCAGCGCGCGAACGGCGAGCGGGTAGGCGCCGGCGAAGGCATGCCCTAAGCGATCGGTCCGCGCACCCAGGCAAGCACATCGCTCGACAAGCGAATGCCCAAGCGGCTGCGCAAGTGCGCGCTCGAGCTCATCGAGTGTTGTAAGGGCGCTCTGTCCGGCTGCATCGAAGAGTTGAGCAAATTGCACGTCTTGGGGAACGATACCATGGCTGTGCTTGACCCCCTCGAATCGTGTGACACCACCTCGCGTGTGCAGGGAGGACAGGATGTTGCCGTGGCCGTTCGACGAGGTTCCTCGCGCGAACGAAGGTACGTGGTCACGTGTCGTGATACGCCGGTTGAGAAGGCGAGCGTTCCGATGAATCAACAGCCCTTCGAGCAGATGCCGTTCCAAACGTTACCAGAGGAGCCGAGACGAGCTCATCTGTACTCCCGCACGCGCGAAGAGTTCATCAAGCTCGATTCGCCACACTTTGGCCGAATGCAGGTGAGCACTCGCCGCTGGGGCAAGGGCCCGCCGCTTGTGTGTGTGCACGGGCTCATGACCACGAGTTACTCCTTTCGCTATCTGCTCGAGCCGCTGGCAGACTCGTTCGAACTCTTTCTGTTCGATCTTCCGGGTGCAGGTCGGAGCGATAAGCCGGACGTTCAATACGGCGCTTTCGAAATGGCTGACGCCATCGGCGATGTGATGCAAGCAGCCGGCCTTGAAGGCGCGCCCGTGCTTGGCAATTCGATGGGCGGGTATCTTTGTATGTGGCTTGCGATGCGCAGGCCCGCGGTGATGTCGCGCCTCGTCAATCTCCATTCACCGGGCTTGCCTACGTTTCGTGTGCGCGCGCTTGAGGGCGCGATGGCACTAGTGCCCCGATCGGAGGCGCTCCTCGATTGGATGGTTGCGCGAGATCCGCTTCGGTGGGCGTTTCGAAACGTGCATTACTGGGACGAGTCCCTGAAATCGCTCGAGGAGGCACGCGAGTACGCGGCTCCGTTATCGACGCCTGATGGGCGAAGGGCGTTCTCGAGGCATCTGTCGGACACGATGTGTGCATCGACCATGCGCACATTCGAACGCGAGCTGCAGGATCGTTGTGCACAAGGGCGCCCCTTTCCCGTGCCGCTTCAGCTTGTGTATGCAAAGCGGGATCCCATGGTTCCGCCGGTTGTGGGCGTGAAGCTGGCCAAGCTCGTTCCGAGCGCCAAGATCGCGTGGCTTGATGAGGCCTCGCACTTTGCGCACGTAGATGCGACGGATCGATTTCTCGCGACGATGATTCCCTTTTTGCGCGGCAAGTAGGTTGCGTCTATCGGGCACGTGTACGGCCCAAAATTCTAGCCCTTCAGGTACCGAACAATCATGTCGCTAGTTTCAGCAACGAGGGCGTTTGCATCAAGCGCGTCCGGTTTGTTCAAGACGGTACTGTGCGTTACGGATTCGATAAGGGACGCGAGCACCTCGGCCGCAACGTCCAGG
>JAHFDX010000188.1 GCA_023248785.1 Myxococcales bacterium | reverse complement strand
ACCATTCACACGCTCGATCCGCTGGCGCATGCATAAGCCGTGGTTATGCATAGAGATCATTACAAGCTTTCGCCGGTCGCAAAGAGCCGTGTATCGTTTTGTTGAGTAGTCCGTGAAGCCGAAGCGGCTTCCACAACTGAGGTGGCTATGTCTGAGAAGAAAGGCTTCAACCCGCGCGTGGCCCAGGACGAAGAAGGCGTGCAGTTTGGCGACGAGCTCCCGGTGCTTCCCATCCGCAATGCCGTGTTGTTTCCCGGTGCGGTGGCTCCGTTCGATGTGGGTCGCGAGAAGTCGGTCGCACTCGTTGAAGACGTCGACAACTTGGAGGCGCCGATCATTGCCATCTTCGCGCAACGCGATCCGGCGATCGATGATCCCGGACGCGAAGATCTCCACATGGTCGGGTGCGCAGCGCGCGTGCTCAAAGCGCTGAAGCACACGTCGGGCAACTACTCGCTCATCCTCCAGGGGCTGACGCGCATTCGCCTGGAAGATGTGACGCAGACATCTCCATACCTCAAGGCGAAGATCTCACGCGTTCCCGAGGAAGGTGTTGAGGACGATGAGGTGGAAGCTCTCAGCATGAGCCTGCGCGATATCGCAAAGCAGGTTATCCAATTGATGCCCGAGCTGCCGCGCGAGGCGAGTTCGCTCATTGATTCCATCCAACAACCCGGCCCGCTTGCGGATTTGGTTGCGGCAAATCTTGACGCACCTGTGGAGGAGAAGGCAGCGCTTCTCGACATCGGCGACGTGAAGGAACGCATCCGTCGGGTATTGAAGCTCCTCACGCGCCAGCTCGAGATCCTAAAAATGCGCGAGCGCATCAACTCGCAAATCAAAGAGGAGATGGGCAAGAACCAGCGCGAGTACGTGCTTCGCCAACAGCTCAAGGCCATCAAGGAGGAGCTTGGCGAAGACGACGGCGATCAAGGCGATCTCGACGGATTAGAAGATCGTGTCGCGAAGGCCAATCTCCCGACCGAAGCCGAGCAAGTTTCAAAAAAGCAACTCAAGAGGTTACGAAATATGCAGGTGGGTTCGGCCGAGTACACGGTCGTTCGCACCTATCTCGATTGGATTCTAGATCTTCCGTGGCATGCGCAAACGACGGACAACCTCGACATCCCAACCGTGCGTCGTGTGCTCGACGAAGATCACTACGGCCTCGAGAAGGTGAAAAAGCGCATCCTCGAGTACTTGGCCGTTCGCAAGTTGAAGAAGGACAAGAAGGGTCCGATCCTCTGCTTGTTGGGCCCGCCGGGCGTTGGCAAGACATCTCTTGGTCGGAGCATTGCGCGCGCAATTGGCCGGAAGTTTCATCGCATCTCGCTTGGCGGTGTTCACGATGAGGCGGCCATTCGTGGTCACCGGCGTACGTACGTGGGCGCTCTCCCGGGTCAAATCATCCAGGGCATGAAGAAGGTGGGGACGATGAACCCCGTTTTCATGATGGATGAAATTGATAAAATCGGTCACGACTTTCGGGGTGATCCCGCAGCGGCGTTACTCGAAGTGCTCGATCCTGAGCAAAATAACACCTTCGCTGATCACTACTTGGAGATCCCGTACGATCTCTCGAACGTGATGTTCATCGCAACCGCGAACGTGGCAGACCCCATTCCTGGCCCGCTGCGCGATCGTATGGAAATCCTCGAGTTGCCTGGGTACACGCGCAACGAGAAGCTTGCCATCGCGCGCCAGCACTTGATTCCAAAGCAAATCGAGGAGCACGGCATTTCGAAGGAACAGCTGCAGCTCGCGGATCCGGCGGTTGACCTTGTTATCGATCATTACACGCGCGAAGCGGGCGTTCGTACGCTCGAGCGACAGATTGCGAGCGTGATTCGTGGCGTGGCGGTGAAGATTGCAGAGGGCGACACCAAGGCTCGCGTTATCGAAACCGAAGATCAGGTCCGCGAGTTCTTAGGGCCGCAGCGCTTCACGAGCGAAGTGGCCGAGCGCACCGAGGAGCCGGGCGTATGCACAGGCCTTGCGTGGACCAGTGTCGGTGGAGAGATTCTGTTTATCGAAGCCACGAAGATGTATGGCACGGGTAAGCTTCAGCTCACCGGTCAACTTGGCGACGTGATGAAAGAATCAGCGCAAGCAGCACTGTCCTTCGTGCGAGCCAACGCCGAACGGTACGGCATCAGTCGCGATTTCCTCGAGAAGAGCGATCTGCACATCCACATTCCCGCGGGCGCGATGCCAAAAGACGGTCCGAGCGCCGGCGTCACGATGTTCACCGCGCTCGTTTCGATGCTCACCGGCATCCGCGTGCGTCACGACGTCGCGATGACAGGCGAGATCACCTTGCGTGGCCGCGTGCTGCCTATCGGTGGTTTGAAGGAAAAGGTGCTCGCGGCCCATCGCGCGGGTATCAAACGAGTGCTCGTGCCCGAGCGCAACAAGGCGGACCTTGACGAGGTCCCCAACGAAGTGAAGAACGACCTCGAGTTCGTCTTCGCGGGGAAGATGGATCAAATTCTCGAAGCCGCGCTCGAGTCCATGCCGCAACCAAAGCCACCGGAGGCGAAGACTGAGGCTGCGCCGGCGAACTGAGATTAGTCGGTCTTCTGAACACAGACCTTTCCGGGGTAGCCACCTACCGTTGTGCAATCCCAGTTGTATGAAGGCGACGGGCAATCGAACGAGGAGTTACACGGGCCCGTACAGTAGCCATTCGATCCACCGTTCACAAGGCATCCGCCACCCGCGCACTCTGCGTTGGTCGTGCAAATGCTTCCTGTCTTCTTCGAGCTGGACGTGGGGGCGGTAGACGTTGAGGTTGCGGATGGATTGGTCGGGTTTGCTGACGTATTCGTACCGGGTGGGTTTGGGCTGCCGGACCCGGGGCCGGTGTCTCCGCCGCTACAAGCGACTGCGGTCAAGACGAGCGAAGATGCTGCAAGTGATACAAAAACGATGCGTAACATAGCTGCCTCCCTAAAAAAGTTCCTGCCCCACACATATGACGCGCGTGACGTAGTCTTGTCGCACCGCTCGGGTCGATTCCCATCGTTTGGATACCGTTGCTATGACGTTTCGCGGGACACACGGATACGCTTGAGCTTGTGAAACAAGCTCAATTTGCGGGATGGATCGCGTTGCTTTCGGGATGCACGCCCGTGCCGTCGCCTCCCCAGGCAAGGGCCGAATCGACGACCAGTTCGTCCGAAAATGTAACAAATATAGTAACAATATCGCCCAAAGTGGACTGCCTTGGTAGGAAATCTGAGGGTGTCCCGACGGCGCTTTCGGCTCCCATGACAGACCTTGGTCGTCATCGTGTAGCGTCTGGAGCGCCCGTTCTTATCGACGAACGTCTTCGCCTTTGGACGGGAGGAGAAGTCGTTCCCATGCGTGTGGGATTTCCGGGCGGAACGAGTGAAGCCTTTTTGCGCGGTGCGCTGATCCCCGAGTACGAGCGCGACGGGATCCAGATGGGCAATTACGTTCACGCGTGGATCAGTTTTCAACATCCGTACTGGACGTTTCTTGACCCGTATCGGTGGCGGATCGAATGGCCATCGGCTGACGCGGGTATTGATTCGAAGAAGGGCCTCGATGTGCATGTGGTGCGCGCAGCGTGCCCGCGAGAGCTCATCCTCCCGCGGCTCAAAGCAGGTGAGTCGATAGAGATGTGGCTAAGCCCGCGCGGCGTACAGCACATCGAGTTTGGCACCAAGCGATGGGACTATGAAGACGGCATCGCCATTGAACTCCACGCGAATCCGCATACGCGCGTGGGTGCAGAGTATCGCTGGAGCAACGACATGGGCGCGTTTCGATACACAGCGCCTCGTAACTCGGCGCAAGCTCGCTTTCAAACGATGAACGCTCACGACCAGAGCTATCGTGCACGCGTCGAGCTTCTCGACCTCACTGTAGAAGTGATGAACGTCGTCCTCGCAAATGGAACGCGCTTCGATCGCGCGCAAGTGCTCTCCACGGATGACTTCGCACACATGTTCGTTCGAGTGCGCGTAACACGACGGTAGCCCACAAGAGAACGTGCAATGAGTGCCTTAATCTGGATACCCTGAAGTTCATGTCCACTGTTCGTGTGGCGCTGCTCGGGTGTGGGACCGTTGGTCTTGGTGTTGTCAACCTTCTCAGGGCGAACGCCTCTGCGCTCGCGCGTCGCGTTGGTGCGGAGCTCGAGCTCGCATGGGTCCTCGAGCGCGAAACGAAACGCGCCCTAGGAGCGGGCGTCGACAAGTCGCGCATTACGGCGAACCCGGACGTTGTGTTCAACGATGCCAGCGTGCAGGTTGTCATCGAAGTGTTGGGAGGGCTCGACCCCGCGCTCCAGTTTGTCGAACGCGCGATCACGACGGGTCGAAGCGTGGTTACGGCGAACAAGATGCTTCTTGCAAAACACGGTTCGCGCTTGTTTGCATTGGCAGAGAAAAACCGGGTGGACCTCGCCTTCGAAGCTTCGGTCGGCGGCGGTATCCCCATCATCCGTGTTTTTCGTGACGCACTCCCGGGCGACAAGGTCGAGTCGTTCCACGGGATTGTTAACGGAACATGCAACTACATGCTCACGCGCATGCGTTCGGAGGGATTAACCTTCGACGATGCCTTGAGCGAAGCTCAATTGCTCGGCTACGCGGAAGCCGAGCCCAGCCTCGATGTCGACGGACACGATGCGGCGCACAAACTGGTGGTGTTGGCGACGCTCGCGTTTGGCGCAGACCTCGATGGCGATCATCCGCACACCGAAGGAATCCGCGCAATCGAACCGATTGATCACCGTTTTGCCGATCGGTTCGGCTTTATTATCAAGCACCTCGCCATCGGCCGTGATCGTGGAGAAGACGGCATCGAACTTCGCGTGCATCCCGCCCTCATTCGGCGCGATTCCGCCCTCGCGAACGTGGGTGGTGTGTTCAACGCGATTGCGCTTGAAGGGCGTGCGCTGGGCCCAGCTCTTCTGTCAGGACGAGGCGCTGGACAATTGCCAACGGCTGTCAGCGTGGTGGGAGATGTTGCCGATGTTGCTCGCGCGCGCATGTCAGGTGCTGCAGGTCTGAGCTTGCGGGGACTCGAGGTGCGTCGCCGCTTGCCCGTCCCGATGGAGGAAGTGGAGGGTCGGTACTATTTGCGTTTTCCGGTCTTTGACAGATCCGGTGTCCTTGCGAAAATCGCCGGAGCGTTGGGCGATGCGCGCGTTTCGATCGAGCAGATGGTTCAAGAGGGAAGGGGCGATGCGAATGGCGAGCCCGTGCAGGTTGTCATGCTCACGCACACAGCGTTGGAAAAGGACGTGCGTGCAGCGCTTCAATTTCTCAACGTACTCGACTTCGTTGTTGGCCCCATCTGCGTCATTCGAGTGCACGAGGCGGCGGTCTAAGTGTATGCGACGTTGCGTGTTCACGCTTGTATTTGTAACAATTAAAGTTACAATATCTCATGCTGAAGATCCCGTCCGGGTCACCGTGCCGCCCGGAGCGCTTCCGGGCCCGTATGAGTGTCGCCCAGCTCCGGCCCTACCCAGCCGGACAGCACCTCCAGGCCTAGGGCTCGATGCGAACATTCCCGAGGGCGAGCGTGCCAAGGGCGTAGAGCTTATCGTCCGCGCGTCGTACGCCTTCGTCGAGCCGCAGTCGCCCGTGCGCTACGCGTCCGCTCCCGGAGGTAGTTTTGCTACCGATCCCGGACAACTCTACGACGGCTCCGTCGCGCCCTATCGCGGCGGGATCCAACTGAACGCGGGGACCGGATATCGATTTTCCCACCGCTTTTCGGCGGGCCTTGGAGGCTCATTTACGAAGCTATTGAGCGCCTCCATCTTTCAAGATGGCACCCAAAATCTCGTGCGTCTTGCGCTAAGCATTGCTCCGTACGTGCGTTTCTACGTGGCAGTCGGAAAACACATCGAGTTTTGGGGAGCGCTCGGCGCTGGATTCAAGCAGGATGTGCAAACGTTCGACAAGGCAACGACCGCGAAGGGTCAAACGCAAAGTGGCAAGTGGACGATGACGCATGAAGGTATCGCAGTACCCGTTGGGTTCGGAGTCGATTTCAACGTAGCGGGTAAGTTCTTTCTCGGTCCGTCGGTCCAATATTTGGGCGTTGTGGCGACGGGAGGTTGCTTGAAAATCGACGCGCCCAATTTGCAAAAGCAGTGGTGCACATACGACAGCCCGAGTGTCACGCGCGCGTTCAGTTACCAACAACTAACCGCAGGCGTATCGGCGAGGCTCAGATTCTAAGAGGTCAAACCATGCGTGGAATTGTGTTCGCTCTTTGCCTGCTTATTAGTAACACTTCATGTTACGTCGGTGGTGGTGGGGTGCTGAACCTTGACGCGGGTGACAGCGGCGATGCGGGTGGAACGGGTGATTCATCGGTTGCGCAAGCGCCTGATGCCGGATCCGCGGACGGCGGGTACTAGGACCTACAGAAGGGCGAACCGATGAACGTGGGCGTTGCTGTCCTTAGCGCTGCGGTAACGGTCTTCGGCTGCGCGGCGAGCGAGGCGGGTGCGGCTGAACGTTGCCGTTGCCGTCAACGACCACGTCAACGACCACGTCAACGTGACCGTAGACGTGATCGTGATCGTTGACGGCGACGGCGACGAGGTGATGAGTATCAATGGTGCGAACACTGATTCGGCAAGCCACCCGTTGGAAGAACTTCGCAAGCAAGGAAGAACAACCGTCCTCGTTCGCCTAAAGCGAAGGGGGCGTGTTGTCACGCTTACGTATCACATCAAATGACGCGCTTCTTCGACAGGCTGCTAGGGAACATTAAGCACGTTGTTCGAATTCGACCCCCAGCACGTGACGGTGCCATTCTGATCGAGGGCGCAGCTATGATATTCGCCGCAGGTAACTTGAATGTAGGGGCCATTTTTTGGATGTCGCAATTGTCCGTACCGATCCCAGCCCCAACATTCGAGCTCTGCCTTGCGATTAATTCCACATGTGTGTTCGGCTCCCGCGCTAATGCTCACAAGTGCGCTTTGAACAGGAGCGTCTCGGGCTTGCGAGTAGTCGTCTCGTCCCCAGCATCTTGGATGCCCATCGAGATCCAGGGCGCACGCATGCCCGTCCCCAATTGTGACGGAGAAGAATCTTCCAGACGGAACGTCCTTTAGAATTG
>JAHFDX010000187.1 GCA_023248785.1 Myxococcales bacterium | reverse complement strand
GCCTACACGCCGTTCGCGACGGGGTGCACATCGCGCACGTCGGAGACAGTCGCGTCTATCGCGTTCGCGACGGTCGCATCGAGTTGCTCACCGAGGATCATTCATTGCTCAACGATTACATTCGCGCGAAAAATCTAACCGAGCATGAGGCGTCGGCCTTTCCACACAAGAACGTCATCGTTCGAGCGCTCGGAATGAAATCAACTGTGAAGGTCGACTGTCGCTTCGAGAACGTCCGCACCGGCGACATTTTTCTTCTCTGCTCCGACGGCCTCTGCGGCCCTGTGTCCGATTCAGAGATCGTAGACGTCATCGTTCGCGCCCCCGATTTACAGGCTGCCGCACTGAGGCTCATCAACCACGCAAACGATCACGGCGGACCGGACAACATCACGGTCGTCCTCGTGAAGTGCAAGTAGCCACGACCCTTCGCGAGGCGCAGGCCCCTCAGAGTCCTCGAGGCCCGAGAAGTAGATACACGACGAGCGCAACAATCAACATGGTCGCTGCCATCAGAAAAACGCTCGGCATGGAATGCGCTCGACTCCAACCGTCGCGATAGAACTTCCCACGCGAACGCGCGTAGAGCTTTCTTTGAACTTGCGGGAGCACACGCGCTTCCGCGTCGGGATCAGGCGAGGGGATCGCGCCCTTCAAAAGCGCGCGCACATCGTTATGCTCTTTGTCATCTTCAGCCTTGTCAGTCATGACTTCGTTCTCCCGAGGAGCTCCTCGATCCGCTCGCGCAACATCGCGCGCGCCCGAAAGATCCGGCTCTTGACGGTACCTGGCGGTAAGCTAGTGATTTCGCCAATCTCCTCGTAACTGAGCTCTTCCACGTCACGCAAAATGAGGCACTCTCGAAATGCTTCGTCGATTTGCGATATTGCGATCCGAACTGTGTCGTGCAATTGACGCGCAGAAGCGAGTTCATCCGGTCGCCCCACCCTCGCCATGGTGGCGTGGGCGCCAGGTGCCGGTTGAGCCGTTTCATGCAACTCCTCGAGCGACGTGCTCTCGTTGACGCGACGGCGCCGAAGGTATTTGTTCTTGTTCTTGCACAAATTGACGGCGATTCGATAAAGCCACGTGGAAAGTTTGGCGTCGCCGCGGAATTGGTCAATGTGCTTGAACGCCTGAACAAAGACTTCCTGGGTGATCTCTTCACCATCACTTGGGCTCGAGAGCAACCGCGTGGTCAATGCAAGAATGCGCGCCTGATGCAGGAGCACGAGCTTGCTAAAGGCATGTTCATCGCGCGCATAGAGCCGCTCGAGCCACTTTGGATCTACATCGTCGGTCACCGTCAAACGCTCATCCTCGTGTGGGATCGCAGGCTAGACGATGGACAGCAGAGACGTGCGAAAGGTTCCCGGGTAAGCCGGTTTCAAGCGCCAGGAAGGTGTCTCGCAGCTCGGGCACAGGGATTTGAGTTCCACCGATTGAACTCATAGAGTGGCGCGCATGTGGGGATCTTCGTGAAGAGAAGATTGGCTGAGTTTACTGCGTTTCATGAGTCTCGGGAATCCACGGAAGTCGTCGGTAATTCTCGGGGCTCAACCAGGCTTCCTGGAGAAATGTTTGGAGGAGGATCTGGACTTGTCCATTTGGCAGGATCGATGATGAACGTTGGCGTGCGCGATTCAACCACGATCAAAAATCGTAGGGTTCACAGAATCCAATGGAGCCAACAAGAACAGCCTCGATCCCTCTAAGGCACACGGAGTCGGCCAATTTGATTGTGCCGACCCTTCGATCCAATCGTCCACAAGTTGCAGGGCCGAGCGTAGAGCGCTGCGCGCCGTTTTCGATCTCGCAATCATTCGTCGCGGCGACACATACCTCATCGGCCGGCGCGGATTTCGGATCACGAATGTAGAACAGCGGGAAGCGATGCTTTGGTACCTCAGCGACCCATCTGTCCGGGGAAAGGGGTGCGTTACCGAGGCTGCACGAGCGCTCCTCAGAAGTCGCGTTTGAACAACTGGGCCTTCACGGCGTTTTTGTAGACGTTGATCCGCGCAACGCCAGAGAGCCGCCTCGACGTGCTGCGGCGAATTACACGAGGCGAATTCAAACCTTCGGCGCCGGGCAAGGCGGACGGCATCACAGACGTCGACCTGAAGTACGTTGGGCGGAGTGACGACGCTCATCAAGCGCGCCATAGAGTTGCCTGAGCTTCAGCAGCCATGATCAACCGAGCTCAACCGCAAGCGACTAACGACCTATACCCACCCATCGTCGCTGTGAGGTCTTGAATCAATTCGATATTGTCGAGTTTAACAGTTACAATTGGAGAGAATAGGCTTGGGAGGGGCGCATCATGCGAAACAAACCATGGGTGGGCCTTCTGGCTGAAGCACTCTCGTGCGCCAAAGTTGACGATCCGGTTAGCCCTTCCGTCGACGAAAACACGCAGCGACATGGCATGCACGCATGTCCGTCGGGGTCGGCACTCCTTGGTGTTCACCTCGAGAAGCACCATCTGCTGTGCGGGCGACCGGAACGGATGAAGCGTTCGCCATGATCCCATCGTTGGCCCATTGTTGGAAGGAGCGTTGCTGATGAAATCGTCTTGCCGTCACGCGTGTGGATTCTTGATGATGACATCGATTGTTGCCGTTGGATCTATGGCGAGTGCTGCATCCAGGCCAACCAAGCCAAACTTGGTTGTTACCGTAAACGTCTTTAGTGCACCGCCGAATAGCAAGCCCATCACGCTGCCTCCCACGTTGGGCCAAACCGTTTCCTTTATAGGACAGGTTAAAAACGTCGGCTCTGCCACCACAAGTGCGTCGAAGGTGGAGTTTATCATCACCGGACCGTTGGGAACGGTCGACAAAAAATCTGTGCAACCTGGCATTGCACTTAAGCCGGGTAAGACCTTCAACCGGAGCGAGTCGTTCACGATCGCAAAACCGGGTCACTACGCCGTAAAGGTGTCTGCAGATCCTGGATCGCAGGTGAACGAATCGAATGAGAACGACAACACAGCGGCTCTTTCGTTTGATGTTGCGTGTGCCGGAGGAGCCACCATGTGCGGCACGTGCGTGGACACGAGCACCGATCCAAAGAACTGTGGCGGGTGTGGAAAACAATGTGGCCCGACCGAGACATGCAACGGATCGTGCACTCTGCCCCCTGGTCCCGGGCTGCAAGCGTCCGCCATTCAAGAGTATTCCGGGGACGGTTTTTGGGGCGCGTCGGTCAAGCTTGCGAACTCGACGCCCGCGCCATTGGTCGTTAAGGGACCGATCGTCGTCACATCCAAAGTCGTCGGTTTCGATTGGAATCCAGCGAACAATGTGAACGGCAAGCCGCTTTTTACGCCTTGCGGAGCTCCCGAGACCTCTGTCCAAACCAAGACACTCAATCAAGATCTCACCATGGGTCAACACGCCAGCGCGTGGGTTAAGGTGTGGCCGTACCTGTGGCCGCCACCAGCAGAGTGTCATTGGAAAGGGGGGAACAGCGCGCCACCGCCTCCGACAACGCACCTTCAAGTCGAGGCGAGCTATTCGAGCGTGGTCGGTGGTGTGACTACCAAATATCAGCGCACGTTTGCGTGCGATGCGGTCGTCAACTTCACGGCTCCCGTGATTCATCCGGAGACCCCGTGCACGCTCGTGAAACAGACGACTCTTCCGTAGCGCACGCACCGCGTCGCCAGGTGTGACCTCGCGTCGCCAGGTGTGACCTTATCGCAGGATAAGAAAACGGCTGTGCTGAAGATTTGGGCAGTTGTTACCGTTCAAGACTCAGATCGGTCAAAATCGATCGTTGTCGGGAGGTGGGGCATGAAGAAGACACAGCGATGGGCCATCGCGGTTACGGCCTTAGCGAGTGCGGTACTGTTCTTCGGAGATACGGCGGCTGCTCCACCCGATGCGGCGTGCGCTGCGAAGCCTTCCGCGAAACAGTGTGGTGACAAGACGTACAAGGATAAGTGCCCGGACAACTGCCAATTCGTCGAGAAGCTAAACAAGGGCAACGGCGACAAGGTTTTCGTTCGCCCAGGCAAGGTCGATAAGCCCGGCTCGTTCAAGCTCGACGACTTCAGTTCCACGAAGAAGGAACTCAAGTACGGCTCCGGATTTCAGAATTACAAATACAAGGAATACAAGCCTCCTGCGAATGTGAAGACGGAGCCAAAGAACCCCAACAGCAAGATTAACTTTGGTTCAAGCACGAACCTCTTCACCGGAAAAAAACCAAAGAACTCGTGGGCTGCACAGGAAAAGAAAGCTCAAGTCGAGGCCATGCTGTGGAACGGCGCCGGCACGTTTGAACGCAAGCACGCCTCCAATGACCCCTACGCGGTTGGCTCGTGTGAAGACTATGTGTACAAGTCTTTCTACGACCACGAACGTTGGCTCGATGCGATGTATGGCGCCAAGGGCGACATTCGCAAGATGGTCGATATCTCACTGAAGAACCAAGTGCCTGGGCTTGCGGATCACACCCTCATGGGCCACCGAAAAGCGGGCACGCAGTCGGCACTCTTTACTCTCGACGCCAGCCTGCTTCCTGGGGAGCTCCCGAAGAATCAGTTCTATTCAGGAACCGCGTACTTTTTTCCGGAGGCACTCAAGGCTGCATTCGCCAAAGCAGATCCAAAAAAAGCTGCGAGCGTGTCATCCCTCGTTCAAACGCTCACAAAAGAATTTCGCACCTACAAACTGACGGGCGGCGATGAAGATGGAAAAGTTCACGGGCCGGGAGGCTTCGAGTCCTTCGCGGATGAGTGGGCCTATCATCGCACGCTGAGTAAGCGCACGAAGAACGTCTCGCTCGGTGAGTTTACGGAGTACGAGCACCGCAACGCGGACGTCCAAGGCGCGGTCTATCGTACAACCACGAGATCTTCTGTACGTCGGCAATGATCGATGACAACACCAGTTCGATACAGATGTTCGTCCCCGGAGGGGCGTGCAGTGATGAACCTGAACCGAAGGCGGGCTCGAAGATTCCTTCGAGCATTGCTAAGAAGGACTGGGGCGTAAACCCACAGACCAGCGACATGTTGGGCATGGGCGCGACCCTCTCGCACCTCAACGCAGACGGGCCTGCCAACGCCGCGAAGGCCGCCGGCGCTGCGGGCAAGAAACTGAATGCGGCACCAAATTCGGGCTCCAGCAAGGGATCTTCGCCGCCGATTGCCGTTCCAGGCAGCAACATCAACTTTGCCGCCTCGGGCCACCTCCAGCAATCGTGGACCGAATTCCCGCCGGTGATCGACAAGACGAGCCCCTATCCCCGTTTGAAATGTGAGCGGCAAGGCACGGCGCGCGCCGTCGCGAAGGGCCTTCAGGTCGCAGAAGCAACGAAGGAGCGCTTTTTGGGGGAATACAATGCGTGTATCGCCGTCAACGCAGTGCTTGATGAGTGGGCGAAGAAGGAAAGCAACAAATCCAGTTGTTTTGACAAAGACAATTATGCCTGTGACTGGACGCCCCGCATGTTCATCCAGCACTACGTGGCCAGCAACGCAGGCTACGGAATGGGAAAGCCCGAGAAGGAAGTCCAACGGTTCAAGAAGACGGACGCCAAGGACTACAGCAAGGAGAAGCTCTACCGCACGTGCAAGGCGTGGAAAATGTTTGGTGACGACAGCGCGCCGCCACCGAAGGGAACTGTTGTGGCTACTGCCGCGTACAAAGATGTCGACGCCGTTAACGACGCCATCGCAGCGAAGCAAAAACTCGTCGAAGAGCATGTGGAAAAAGTCGGCATGATCGATACGGACCTCTTCGGGCGCCAAAAGTCCGATCAGGAAGAGGTCGGCTCTGGTGGGTTCGGTGCCGGGTACTCGTATGATATGGGGTACAAGGTCCACATCTACGAGCGAACCAAGGACAAGGACGTGCCGTGCGCATACGGAGGCCGCCTTTGGGCCGGGTTCAACGCGTACGCCTATGCATTCGATAGCGATCGATTTGACATCGTCGATGCGGGCTTCAATGCGTACTCTGCTGACAGCAGTAACAAGCCGAAGGCCGACAAGAGCCACCACATCGATACAGCTGGCTTAAACACGCATTTTGACGTCGTCGGGTACGAGCTTTGGGGATACAAAAAGAGCGTCAAGCTGAATCAAGCCATTCCGCTGGGCAACCCCAAGCCTCTGGTCAGCGACGAAATCAACATCATCACGATTCCGTTCCAAGTTTGGTGGTTCACCGTCACTATTAAAGTCGACGTGGGCTACGCCGCAGGTGTGATGGCCAACGTGGCTGCTACCGGAACGCCACCGGGCATGTGCGACGCAAAAACGAAATTTGGAATTGAGTTTAACCTCGCTCCTTATGCGAGGCTCTACCTCGACGCGTCTGCGTCGGTGAGCCTGGCAGGTATTGCAGGAGTCGGCATCGAAGTTGAGCTGATCTTGCTCGATCTGAGTTTGCCGTTCTTTTCGAGTTTCTCGCTCAACACGCAAACGCAAGCGTTCGACTTTGAGACAGGCCTCGACTTCGATCTAGAAACCATGGCCGGCTCGGTCTCGATTTTTGCGGAAGCGCTCTTTTTTGAGATTGCAAGTATCGAGCTCTTCAGTTGGAACGGCTTCAAGTACCACACCAATCTTTTCAAGGTGAAGCACTCGATTCCAGCAAGCGTTCTGATGCTGCCGCTAAAAGCGCCTCCGTCGGAGTACGCGAATAACTGAGAACGAGATGCCGTCGCGCTGCGCAAAACTCGGGCGTAGCGCGACGTGATATCTTCCAACAGCGAGGCCACTTCGCTCGACTGAGACTTCATGGCACGACAGACGCAGCCTTCGACGACTCCCATGGTGCATAGGGTAAAGCCCATCCTCCTTGCCTTGTTGGGTTGCGCCGCTCTCGTGGGCATCTATCGGTACTCGCACCGCAACACCTCCGCTTCGGAAAGTTCAGACGCGGGCCTTCTGCCATCTCCACCATTGGCGTCAGTCCTTCGTTGGGAGGCCGGCAAACGGTATGTGTACGCGTTGCAATGGAAGGGCGACTCGCATGTCCCGTTCTTGGGAACGCATATGGTTCACGCGACCGCTGATATGGAAGCCGACCTTGCTGTCCGGGCGCTTGGGGAAGAGGACGGAGTTCAGCGTTTGGTGGTGAGCCTCGAGAACGTAAAGAAGCATGC
>JAHFDX010000003.1:23204-29172 GCA_023248785.1 Myxococcales bacterium | reverse complement strand
TCAGGAGCGTTCCTGGCACGAACGCTTTTGCGGTCTTGACGAACAATCCGCCAGAGCTGATGTCATGTGCGTGGTGTTCAATAAACTCGTCGACTGTCGCGCTCTTGTAGCGAACATTAAGGCTCACCACGCGGGCGCGCTTGTCCTTTCGCGACTCATTCGACATGCTTCACCAGGCCTTCGCTTACACCTTACAGAATGATGGTATCGCGACCGCGCGTTTCGGTGGGTAAATGCTATCGACTGCGCTTTTTCGCCTGCAATTTCTTCGCCCGCTTAGGGAAGCGATACTCGATTGTCGACTTCAGCACCTTGCGGCGGCGTTCAACGGCCCGCTGCAAGGTGCGCACGGCAAGGTCTCTTGCATTGTAAAGTCTGCGATGCTTGCGGTGCACGCGTTCGTCTGACAACAGCGCGTACGTGAGCCAAGGGAAAACGGCCGTCACGTCGGTGTGGCAGTACATCGATCCCGTTGCCACGCTCTCGGCGGAAACCTTACCCCACGTATGTCCTTCGCCGGCGGGGCATGAACTCAAGGCGCCATTGTCGACCGGGTCGACGCAAAACTGCACATCGAGATCGAATCCGTGAGTGGGCACTCCAAGAATCTGGTCGAGCAATGGTTCGCCCTGGAGCGTGTAGTTCTTCGGAACGCCTCCGCCCAAGATCCAGATCGCCATCTTCTTCTTCAGGGTGGAGAAGCAGTGGTGCTGGATGGCGCCCATCTCGAACACGTCGTCGCATACGTCGATCTCAAGCTTGAAGGATTTTCCAAGCAGTCGCTTCAACTTGACGATGTTGAGAAAGATCGATCCATCTTGGACGGCGCCGACGAAGATGGGAACGCCGTAACGATATGCCGTGGAGAGCAACGATGGATTCGTAACGCCAAGCGCCTCTTCCATTTCGTAAATGCGCTTGCCGAGCAGGTAATGAAGCTTCGGTGTGGTCATCCGATGCTGAAACTCGGGTCCGCGCAAAATCGCGCTAAAGAGTTTGTCGGTCTCGAGCAGCGTTTCTTCCCAAAATCCGAGATCGTAAATGCGGATGATGCGCGCAAGTCGGTACTGAAGGTCGCCTGCGTTCGGTTCGATCTCGCGAATACGGTGGCCAATCACGCGGTGCGCATCGTGGTACAGGTTCGCGCCGGTCGTCGTGATGCAATCGATGATTCCTCGTTCAATGAGTGGGATGATGCACGACTGGTGAAGTCCCGCAGGGGTCATCGCCCCTGACAACGTCAGGAATACAGCGGCGTCGTCTTGCACGCTTTTTTTCATGAGTTCAAACGCGGTGCGTTCTTGGCGGCCGACATACGCAGGAAACATGCGCGTAATGATATCGAGCGGCTTTTCTTTTCCGGTGATGCCGAGCGGCCTTACATCGCGGGCTTTGTCGAAGTCTTTGCGAAGACGCCCTTGGGTAGCGACTTTTGGCGTGCGAGCGGCCTTAGCCATGAGTCCTTCTCCCAAGCGGAGGCTCGTGAGTCAAGTGCACGCATATTGGTTACTTCTGTAGTTACTATTCAAGCGACGCCAAGTTCTCATCTTGCAACCACGCGAGCGCCATCTTCCACCACGCTTCCGATGGGGCAAAGCCGTGTCCGCCGGGTCCGGTGCTGAGAAAGCGCGCTGCGAATCCTTGGGCCGACAATTTTTTTGCCGTGTTCACCATCGAGGGTCTTGCCATGTCCCAGTCGTTCGAGGCGAGGAGCACCCGCTCAACGCCGTTCTTGCGCAAGGTTTCCACTTCGAGCTGTACGAACGCACCCGCGAGGAGCACGCGCCGATATCCGGGGCGACTCATCACGTAGTTTGCCGCGACGAGCGCGCCCATGGAGAACCCGGCCAAGATCGCTCGCTCGCGGTCAATGGCTTCGGGGTGCGCGCGCGCTACGGAGGTTACGCTTTGATCGACGAGGTCGTACGCGCTCATCCAAAGGTTGTCCCAGTTAGGCGTACCGTTGCTGCATCGTCCCGTCGGTTTCGGACACACGAACGCGTGCTCGTCACCGGCCGCATTGAGTGAGCCGCATGTCCACTCCACGAGCGAACACATGCCACCCAACATCACAATCGGAGGCGCGTGCGCATTCTCGCCGCGCTCCACGATCACGCGTGTCGTCGATTCCCCGTGCTTGCTTTTCGTGGGCACCCACGTGTCGAGAGGTTCTGGGGTGGGAAGCGCTTCGGATCTCAATTCAGTGATCCGAAATGGTTCTGTCACCGTTACCAATTGCGCAACCGAGTGTGCAAGCACATTCACCGTCCCGTGGTGCATTGGGCATACAGAAATCCCAATGCTTGCGACCGCAAACGTGGCCGCAAGCCAACCTCTCGTCGTTGACATGATGTCCTCCGAGGGCGTCGGCCCCAACTGCCGCGCCGCTCATGAAAGACATCGCCTGGTCGCGATGGAGTGTGACGAACGCGCCTCGCTATTTGGGTAAATTCTTCGTTATCGACGGCTTCGATCCCGCTGGCTCTTTCGCATCGACGCCTGTCTTCGATTCCGGGGGCGCTATGTCGTAGATCGCGCTTGGCGCAGGAATTGGCGCACCGGGGCCGGGCTTCGATTGTTTTTGCGGGCGTGGTTCACGCTTGCGCGCGGGGAGGTCGATCGAGCCCTTCGATGAATCATTGAAGGGGATTGCAGCACCTTCCGGGATGGAAGGGTCTGTGACTTGCGGCTTCTCGATCGCTTCTTTTACTTTCGCGCGCATCGTTTCCACATCGTTCGTCGCATCGCCTGCAGGGTCGAGGCGCTTCGCTTCATCGAGGCCTTCGAGACACGGTTGCCACTCTTGCCGATCGCAGGCTTCAAATGCCCTGCGACGCGCCTCTTTTCCGCGCGCGATATCGGGCGCAATAAACTCGGGCGAAGGAACGATCGTGGGCTTCGCCTGTCCTTGTTCCCACTTGCGCGCGAGCACAAGGGAGAGGATGGCGATGGCGGCCATCAGTGCGAGTTCGGCTTGCCAGTGTTTTCTGAGAAAGCGCCGCAATCGCGACACGCGTTGGCGTACTTGGGGTGCGGGGAGTCCTTCGCTCTGCGCGATATGTTCGAGCTTCTCACCGTCGGCTTCACGCGCCATCCACTGCATCGTTTGGACATGGTCATCGCCGCGAATGGCGAGGCGCTCGAGCCACCGCTCGAGTTCTATCCAGTCGAACTCCCCATGCTCTTTGCCTTGCTCGCCAAGCTCTTCGGTATTTTTTCGTTTTCGGTAGTGATCGGCGATGGTGTTGCGCGCCACGGCAAAAATCCATCGACGGAACTCGGCCACCGTGGGCGGAATCGACGGGGCAGCCAGCGCTTCAACAAGGACACTCTGAACGACGTCGTCCGCATCCTCGGCGCGCACCTTTCGGCGCACGTAGCTCCCAAGCGCCTTGCGAAATTCAGGGTCCGAGAGCCAATCACCCTTTGCGGTTGAGCCGGTTGAAACAGACGAAGGGGCACTCATGGCCATCAAGAAGCCTATCGCTCAAACCGTCCGGAGTGTGACAGCGCCAAGACAATTGTGATTCAAGCCCCGCGCTTTCCCCAGCCCTACGGCCCGAACTGCATCCCTAGGTACGGGCCCAAGAACACCTGCGTTCCGCTCGCGAGGGTGTAGTTTGGCGTGCCTAGGCCAATCCGTGGCTTGGTGCCGTTCGTGAGATATCGGATCGAATCCGCGGTTGCGCACGCTCCGTCGCCTGCGATTGTGATGGCCCCTGCGCTGTTCTTGATTGGACACGAGCCCGCGCCCGCATTTTCCACCCAAAGCGAGAGCCCGAGCGACAACGCGGTTCCGGGGGTCATGCGCCAGTGGATCGCCGCGTCAGTTGTAACTGCTGGAGCTACATACGACGTCGCGCCAGGAACGAACTTGTCCGAGTACCCGGTCGGCGTGCTGACAGAGCGCTCCATCAACAGCACGCGGTACGCGGCTGCAAAACCTGCAGCCAAACTGAAGCGAACGTGTCTGACTTGCGCGCTCAGGCGCAAGCGAATGCCGCCATAGCCTCCGATGCGAACGAACGTAAAATTCTCGGTCCGCGCAGGACTCGCATAAAGGGCATTCCCACCGGACATGGCGGTACCAGTCATGTTTGCGGTCTGCGAGACCACATCGCCACCTCCCCCAAACACGAGCTCGAAGCCAACGGGGTTCCACGTATAACCGAAGTAACCCTGAAGACTGCCGCCAAGTGGCGATGCCGTATCGCAGGAAGCCGAGCCGAGAGATCCACATCGAGTTTCGAGCGACGTACCCATGCCGCCTAGGGCTTTGAGGCCGATCAACGAAAAGCCACCATATGCGCCCTGGAATATGCGCTCTGCGTCACCGCTCCTGTCGGTCAACGACTCGCCGGGACGGCGTAATGTAACTGATTCAGATACAGATTGCTTGTCCGTGAGTGTGACGGTCTTCTTGTACGTGTCGAATCCCTCGCGACGCACTTCGATTTCGTGTGGGCCTACCGCCATGTCGGCCGCGTAGCTCCCCTCAGAAACCGCTTTGCCGTCGATATAAATCGTTCCGAGGCCATCGCTCGTTCGCACTTCGAGGCGAGCTGTCGCGGAGCGTGCCGTCGCAACGACCTCTTCGCGTGCTCCACGCAAAAGCTCCACCGTTTGCGCCTCGGACGCAGCCGTTGCGCTTCGCACCATCACCGTATGCTTACCGGGATCGACGTCGCCTTCCCATGGGGCAGGACCCACATCTACACCATCAACAAGAACACGCACGCCTTGACCCGACGTCTCTCGCACGACAAGGCGGGCACCTTGCTTTTCGTGCGTCAACTTGAGTTCCACAGTAACCGTTCCGTTTGCGGCAACGTCTTTTGTAATATCTACAGGAACAAATCCAAACTTGACGATGCGCACTCGATGCGTTCCCACAGACACGCGTTTGAACAACGGAAGAGGCGTGGTTCCAACTTCCACGCCGTCGATGAGCACGCTCGCACCATCTTCGTCGACACGGATCGAGAGAGCCCCGGTTGTGGTTGATAGTGCGCGCATGCGCGTTTCCGCCTGGGCGCGGACGGTGGGCTTTAGACCTGCCCCATATGACTTGAGAAGTTCGTCATACGCTTCGAAGGCTTCTACGTTTGCGCCAAGCTGAAATTGGGCGTTGGCAATTCCGGCAAGCGCATCGGAACTGGGCGAAGCGGCATGGCTCGTCTTGTATGCGGCGAGCGCCTCAACCCACTTCTTCTCACGCGCGGCCTTGGCACCCTTGGCAAGCTCGGCCGTCGAAGCAGCGGTGGGCGCCGCCCATCCTTCACCTGCACTGAAGAACGTGGTTGCGGTTAGCAACGCCACCACCATTCGCGAACGGAACATCAGCCGACGTGTCTTCAATCCAACCCTCGCTGGCCGGCATTATCACCGTCCTCGCAGGGCGGATCCACGTAATCGACATGCTCGCCTCGAAACGTGCGCAACGTGGTTCGTCCGGGCGTGCGTGAAACCACGTAATCCGGCAAGAGTGGCACCTTACCAAGGCCACCTGGCGTGTCGCAAATCAGCTTGGGCAGGGCAATGCCGGTAAGCCGCCCTTGGAGACGATCCATCAGCTCCACACCTTTGGATAGACGGGTGCGTAGGTGCGAGGAACCACGCACGGGATCGGTCTGCAGCAAGTAATACGGCCGAACACGCACCTCAACGAGCCCGCGAAAGAGCCGCTCAAGAGTCTCGGCGCGATCGTTGATGCCGCGAAGTAGCACCGTTTGGTTCATCACGGGAAACCCGCCATTCACCAGACGTTCGCACGCTTTCTTCGCCCTCGCGGTTAGCTCGTTTGGGTGATTGAAGTGCGTCATGATCCAAATCGGGTGAAACGCCTTCAGTGCGCGGACGAGTTCACTCGTCACGCGGTGTGGCAATGTAACTGGTGCACGCGTTGCGATACGAATCGTCTGAATGCTTGGAACGGTTCGAAGCGCATGAAGCACAGAGACGAGTCGTT
>JAHFDX010000003.1:0-23194 GCA_023248785.1 Myxococcales bacterium | reverse complement strand
GCGGATCGCCTCCGCTCACAATCACATCTGTAACCTCGGGGTGCACGCGTAAGTACGCAAGCGCGGGCGCCAACCGCTCGAGCGAAACAGCGCCACCACCATCACCCACCATGCGTGAGCGGGTGCAAAATCGGCAGTAGACACTGCACCGGTCCGTCGCCAAAAGAAGCGCGCGATCGGGGTATCGCTGCACAAGATGGGGTGCGACTTCGTGGGCGACTTCACCGAGCGGGTCGGCAAGGTCGCCGTCCACTTCATGCGCTTCGTCGGCATGAGGAACGCACTGTCGCCTTATCGGGCACGATGGATCCGTTGGATGGGCGAGCGAAAGGTAATAGGGAGTGATCGAAATAGGCAACCCCTGCGCTTCGGCGCGCTTGGCTCCTTCACGCTCTAACGGCGTAAGCACAAGACGCGTTTCGAGCTCGGCCACTGTGGTGACCGCGTGGCGCACTTGCCACTGCCACGCGCTTGTACGCACAGGCGAAAGACTCGTAAGAACCGCCAATTTTCTACCCGAAACCTCGGTTTTCATGGCGGCCAATGGCGCACTCATGGCGGGCGGATTAGCACGGGGGTCGTTCGATAGAAAACTCACAATCCGCTATCGCCCGCCGCACCCGCATCGCTCTCTTTCGCAAGCTCCGCAGCAAGCGCGCTCACGGCCTGATCGTCAATCGCCACGGGATACTTCTTTTTCAAGTCCTGAAGGAGCGCGGCTTCCTTCGCAAAAAGTTTTTCCTGCGCAAGCTTGATGCGAATCGGCCGCTCGGCTTCCGCATAGGTGCGTGCTTGCCGCCTTCGGCGATCACCTTTTCGTGGACGCGTCCGACGTCGGTTAAAAATGCCGCGGCTCGCACCCGCTCGGGGACTTTTGGGTTGCTCCCTTTTGGATCGCCCGGCGGCGATACAAAGCCCACATCGCCGAGCAAATCGAGCGGAATGTTTGAGCGTGCTTGCGGGTCGAGCGATTTTGTGCGCACGAGCTCGCCCCACTGTGCCGCCGCCGTGGTCTTTTGCGCCGCAATAAGGGTTTCGCGCGCACTGGCTTCGTCGCGCAGAACGAGCAGTGACAAGCGTCGCCGCTCGGGATCTTGGAAATCGGCTTGATGCGCGTCGAAGTACGCATGTACCTCGGACTCTGGAATTTGGTCCGGCGCCATCGCGCCATCGCGCACCGACTTGAGGGCCGCATCGCGCAGGATTTGACGTACCTCGGCCTGCGTCAGCGGGTCCTTGTCGAGCCCCCGCCTTCGGGCCTCGCGCGCGAGTAAGCGAACGTTGATCATCTCCTCCAGAAGTTCATGCCGCCGTTCAGGCGCTTGGTACCTCAAGCGGTCAAACTGATCCATGTGCTCGATGGCGGCAGCATATTCGCCGAGCGTAATTTTCTCATCGCCGATATCCACGAGCACCGTCGCAGCTTGCTCGGGTGAAAGTTGACCTACGCGAAGACCCGCATCCAAGGATGACACGGTGGGCTTACTGTTCGTACATCCGCCAAGCGCAACCGCCAAACAGAGGACTGGCACTCGCATCATCGATCGCTTCCGTCGTTGCTCCACAGGTTCAAGCCAAGTAACAGTAGCAAATTGATGAGCAACGCGGCCCCTTCTCGAGTGGTGAATCCCGGCTTGAAGTTCCGCAAGGTGGTGTTGAAGCTCAGCGGCGAGGCCCTGTGCGGCGCAAACCAATTCGGAATTGACCCCGAAACGTTGAAATCCACCGCCAAAGAGCTCGCCGAGGTTCACGCGCTCGGCGCTGAGGTTGGCGTCGTCGTCGGCGGTGGTAACATTTTTCGCGGCCTGAGGGGTGCGAGCATCGGAATGGACCGCGCGCAAGGTGATGCCATGGGCATGCTCGCCACGGTCATCAATGCGCTCGCGCTTCAGGACGCACTCGAAAAAGCCGGCGTCCCTACGCGGGTGATGAGCGCCATCGAGATTCGTCAAATTGCCGAACCCTATATCCGCCGGCGTGCCATAAGGCACCTCGAGCGCGGCCGCATGCTCGTGTTTGCAGCAGGAACCGGCAATCCGTACTTTTCGACCGATACCGCGGCCGCCCTTCGCGCAATGGAAATTCAAGCGGACGCCCTGTTCAAGGCCACCAAGGTCGACGGGATTTACACGCGCGATCCAGTCAAACACGCAGACGCAGTCATGATCCCGTCGATGACTTACGACCAATTTATCGAGCAAAAAATTGGCGTGATGGACACCACTGCCGTAACGCTTTGCCGCGAGAATAAGATGCCAATTCGCGTGTTCAAGCTGACGAGCTACGGAAACATTCGACGCATCCTTCTCGGCGAAAACATCGGCACCGTCGTTTCCGGCTAACGGTTTCCAGCTAACGGAGTCGGATCGGGCTGGAAGAACAGTTTGGCTGAACATTTGCGGTGTTGCTGTGGCGTTGCGTCTCTTTCAATTGCCGTCGCTTTCCCGACACGCGCGAGCAGTCTACGCTCCAGAACCTCGCCATGCGGTTGGACAAGACCTGCCTTTTTTCGCTTTTAACGTTGGGCCTTTTCGTCGGATGCGTCACTGCGTCCGATCGTGAACGGGTGGATCAAACGGGTTCCGCGATTCAAGGCGGAGCGAATGATACCACCCACACCTACGCCGTCGGACTGTACGTCAACGGCGGACATTGTTCGGGCACGCTCATCGCACCGAATCTCGTGTTGACGGCACGTCACTGCATCGTCGCCAATCCGGACACAAGCAGCGTCAACTGCACAACCGACACGTTTGGCAGCACGATTTCAACGTCCAAGGTCTTCGCCACCACGCAAAAGGACTTTGCAACGGCCGACAGCGCGAAGCGTTGGTACGGAGTGCAGAAGATCATCACGCCAAATACCAGCACGGAGTGCGGGTACGACGTTGCGCTGCTGATCCTCTCAAGCAGCATCCCAGCGAGCGAAGCAACTCCAGCAACGCCGGCTATCGACCAGTTCATGACAAACCACGCCGTGTACTCAACGAGCTACACGGCGATTGGGTACGGCAAGACGTCCCCCACCGATCAGAATGCAAATCCGACGCGGCATATTCTGCAGAACCTCTCCGTCGGCTGTTTGGCGGGCTCGCCATCGCTCGATTGTTTCACAGGTGCGAATCCAATTCCGTCCTCGACGGCCGTCCCCGCTGAGTTTATCGGGAGCGACGGAATTTGCTCCGGCGACTCCGGCAGCGGTGCGTACGAACAGCTGAGCTTCGACGCCAACACACCAAAGGTTGTTGGGGTGCTCGCGCGCGGTGGGGAGAACGATCAAAAGACGAAGTGCATCACATCGATCTACCAGCGCGTTGACCAACACCGCGATCTCCTCATTAGTACAGCAACGCAAGCCGCGAGTCTTGGCGGATACACGGCGCCTGCGTGGGTGAGTACCCCGCCGCCTTCGGACGCGGGAACGGGCTCGGGCCGTCCCGACACAGGCGTGCCCGACAGCGGTGCGGGTACAGCAAGCATCGACGCCGGTGAAAAACCAGATGTGTCGGTAGCACCTGATACGGGCGTCGCCCCCGCGTCCTCAAAAACGCCCTACGGCGAGTTGTGCGACACGAACGAACAGTGCGTCACGGGGCTTTGTGCCACCGAAAGCGGCGACAGCCAGTACATTTGCACCCAAACGTGCACGCGCAACGACGGATGCGCCGAGGGCTACCAGTGCCGCAGCGACTACTGCTTCAAGGCAAACGAGTCCGCGGGCGATCCGCCGCCAAGCGCATCGTGTGCCATAGCCGCGCAGGATCCTTCCAAGCCCATCCCGTGGCGAGGCGCGGTGTTCGCATCCGCGATGGTCGGACTTCTTGTTCTGCGTCGACGTCGAAGCTGACGTACGTTGGCTCTATGAACCGCCGTGCGTTTCTCGCGGCTTCGTTATTTCTAGCGTGTCATCGCGCATCAACGAATGCGAGAGTACCGCGCATCGTCTCGCTGTCACCTTCGACGACGGAAGCCCTCTTCGCGATTGGCGCCGGGCCCCTCGTTGTAGGGCGTTCACGATTTTGTACGTATCCACAAGAGGCGACCGTGCTTCCAACGGTCGGTGGGTACTCAGATCCAAGCTTCGAAGTAATTCTTACGCTCGCACCAACGCTCGTCGTCGGAACACGTGGACCTGGCGGGCGCGCGATTTCCGATCGATTGCAAGCGCGAGGAATTGCGACGTACTTTCCCGAAACCGAAAGCATCAAGGCCATCGAAGGCATGCTGTTTGAGCTCGGCAACCGCACAGGACATTCAACCGAAGCTGCGGGACGCGTCGACGCCATCGAAACGAAGCTTCTCGCTCTTCAGAACCGACTCGAAAAGGTACCCCGCGTACGCGTGCTCTTGCTCTTCGAATTTGAACCGATTGTGTCTGCCGCACCTGACACATTTGCGCACGAGATGCTCGAACGCGCGCACTGCACCAACGTGCTCACCCAAGGAACGGGATACCCCACACTCGGCCTTGAGCAACTGCATGTGCTCGATCCCGATGCCATCGTCAACGCAACCTTCCGCGAGGGCGGCAAAGTACGCGCCATCGACGTTCACCACGAGGGGTGGGCCTCCCTGCGAGCCATTCGTAACCGCCGTATATACAATCTAACCGATGATACCGTTCTGCGGCCAGGCCCTCGAGTAGCCGAAGGAGCAGAAAGGCTCGCAAGTACGATTTTTGGCGAGGTTTGACATGGGTGCGAAGGTTCGCATCGATCAACTGATGGTGACCATGGGGCTCGCGCCCACGCGCGCAAAAGCGCAAGCGTTGCTTTTGGCGGGAGACGTGTACGCCAACGGCGTACGTATCGATAAAGCGGGAACCCTTGTGTCGGACGCGTGTGCGCTCGAAGTGCGAAACGCTGCGTGCGCGTATGTCTCACGGGGGGGGCTCAAACTCGAAGGAGCGCTGAAGCACTTTGCTATCGAGGTACAAGGAAAACGTTGCCTCGATGTCGGCGCATCGACCGGCGGCTTCACTGACTGTCTTTTGCAACACGGGGCGGCAGAGGTCATTGCCGTCGATGTGGGGTACGGCCAACTAGCGCAAAAACTTCGAATAGACCCGCGCGTGCAATCGCTCGAGCGCACGAATGCGCGCTTTCTTGAGCCGTCGCAACTTGGTGGACAGGTCGATCTGTGCGTCGTCGATGCGTCGTTCATTGGGCTTGGCAAACTGGCCGAAGCGCTCTCGCGATGCGTGCGCGATGAAGGCACACTCGTTGCCCTCATCAAGCCCCAATTCGAGGCCGGCCGCGCCGAAGTTTCGCGCGGGCGAGGAGTCATCGGCGACCCAACGGTTCGCAACAAAGCCATCGAAACCGCTTTGCTGGACGTGCAGCGTGCCGGATTTCGCATTCTTGAAACGTGCGACAGCGTGCTCGCTGGTCCCAAAGGAAACCTTGAAGCCTTCGCGCACGCTGTCCGGCAATAAGCGAGGACAAAGTGGAATCCTTCGCGTTGCTCAGGATGACCCTTCGGGTCACTTCGGCCATTTCATGACTTGCGTGAACTCGTCGTCTTCGGGGACTTGAAACGTTCCCGATGGATTTAGACGCACGAGCTCCTGATTCGTTGTACGTAGCCGCTCCGAGAGCACAATTGAAAACGCCCAAAGCACCTTCACAGCCAAGATCGGCTCTGCCTTCATAAGAGCCAACAAATCGCGCTGCGAAATCACAAGAAGTCGCGTGGGTTCGATGCAACGCACCGTGGCCGATCGGGGCCGTGACTCGAGCAGCGACATCTCGCCGAAGTGTCTTCCGAGACCGAGTTCGGTAATGGCCAATGCGCCCTTCTCAACCACCACCCGGCCCGCCACGATGAGGTACAGATCGCTGTCGAACGCACCTTCGCTCACGATTTCAAAACCCGATTGCCGGTACTGCTCGCGCGCGATGCCAAGCACGGCCATTTGTTCTTTGTAGGTAAGGTGCGCAAACAACGCGATCTTGCGAACGGTTTCAATGCGCGTGAGGAGCGCCTGTGTTTCCTCGTCGGCCTCGTCGGCCGAGCAGTCGAGCAAGACGACGCTGATGTTGTCGTCGCCCCCGCGCGCATTGGCCTGCGCGATGAGTGCGCGAGCGAGCGTGTCACGCGATCCCACGCGCATCATCTGCTCGAGCTCATCGTCTGAAAAATACTGATAAAGCCCGTCGCTGCAGAGGAGCACTACGTCCTTGGGCAACAGATCAATGAGCAGCGTGTCGACCTGTACGGCAGGATGTGAACCAACGCAGCGCGTAAGAATGCCGAGGTGTGGGCTCGTGCTTACATCTTCCGGCTTCAGAATTCCGGCCTTGAGTTGCGACTCGACCAGCGTGTGGTCTTCCGTCAATCGATGCAGCTTGCCTTGGCGATAAAGGTAGATGCGACTGTCGCCAACATGACCAATCGCAACCACGTTTCCCGCGCGGATGAGTGCAGACGTGGTTGCTCCCATCCCCCGGCGCGCGGGATCGCGTAATCCTTCATCGTGAACACGTCCGGAGGCGAATTGAATCGCGCGCTCGAGAAGACGTGTTGCTTCCGCACGCTTCTCGGAGGTGGGCGTTTCGGCCAGTTGATCAAGAATCGCGCGCTCCGCAAGAACGGCTTCGCGAACGGTGCGCACGGAAAGTTGCGAAGCGGCATCGCCCGCCAACGCGCCGCCCATGCCATCGGCAACGATGTACAGGCCAAGCGACTCATCCACCAAAATGCTGTCTTCGTTGCGTTCGCGGCGCTGTCCCACATCACTCAAGCCGACCGCTCGAACATCAAGCTTCATTGCCCCAGGATACAGGGCTTCCAGACCCTCTTGGCGGCAGAAAGAACGCTCGCAAAATTCGCGTTACACTGGTGGGGTGAGACCTCGTTCTCGGCTCTTATCTCTTCTCGCTCTTTGCGTCGTCGTGCGTGCGGGGGAAGCCCAGGCCGACTTCGATCCAGGCGGGCGCAAGCGTCCACCGCGCCCTCCTGCGGGTCCGGGAGGTCCAGTCCCGCGGCCAGCAAGACCGAAGCCCCCGGCGCACGAGGGCGAGCGCAATCTCATTCCTCGTTACACGGCCATCGTTCTCGCCCAGCCTGGCTCGGCATTCCCACTTCAGCGCCTCGCCCAACTCGCAAGAGAGCGCGACGGCAATCTCGATAATCTGATTATCGAGTTTGAGAGCAAGGCAAATGCGACAAGCGTTGACACCTATTCAGCCGCGATCGCACTCGCGGGACTTTACAAGCTCGATGGGCGCGCGGACCAAGCCGTCGCCACCTTTGAAAAAGCTATCGCGCAGAAGCCAAACGATCCGGCCGCGCATCTGGCCCTTGCACGCGTGCACCAAGATCGAGGCGACACAGCGAAGGCGCGCGCCAGTTATGAAAAAGCGCTTTCACTCCAAACGATAGCGGCCGACAGAGAAGCCACGTTGCGGCAACTCCTCGTGCTGTCGCTCGACATCAAAGACTTTGACGCGGCAAAACGTGCACACGAGGGTCTTGTCAAACTGCAACCGAACAACTTGTTCATGAAGGCCGAACTTGCACGCGAACTCTACACGCGGAGCGAATTCGCGCGATCCGCAGCGGAATATGAGAGCGTGGTTGCGACTGCTTCCGGTGACAATCGCGCACTGGCTCCACTGCTCAAGGACCTCGGGCGTGCACAAGCAAAGTCTGAGCAGCAAAAAAAAGCGATTGCAACGTTCAAACGTGCTCTTGCAGCCGCAGGGCCCGACTCGGGCATTCGAACAGAAGTGTACGAACAGCTCGCCGAAATTTATCGCGCCGAACAGCGCCTCGGCGAACTTGTAGCGCAGCTTGAAAAGGACAACCCGCAGGATGCGACGCGGCTTGCGCTTCTTGCGGGCCTATATGAAGAAACGGGGGCCTCCGAGAAAGCAATTTCGACCTACCGGCGCGCACTCTTGGCGAACGCCAAACTAACCGATCTGCGGCTTCGCCTCGTCAGGCTTCTTCAAACCAGCGGCCAACTTGACGAAGCCATTCGCGAATACGAGCTGTTGATTCGTTCGTCGAAGAACAACCCTGCATTTGTGTTCGAACTCTGCGATGCCCTCATTCAACGTGGCGAACAAGCCAAGGCTCTTATGCACCTCTCGCAACTCGAAGCACACCTTGGTAGTGACGACGACAACCTTGCAAGGCTCGCGGACTTTTACACGAAGATAGGCGAGGGTGACCGTGCGCTAAAACTCCTGCAACGCCTCGCCTCATCCACATCGGGCGATCCGACCTACATCATCGATCTCGGGGATCGCTACTACGACGAAGGCAAGCGCGACCTCGCTGTCACCACGTGGAAGCGCCTTCTCACCGTCGTTACACCAAGTGCTAAGGCACTATCGACCCTGAGTGATGTGTATTTCGATCACGAGATGGCCGCAGCCGGCCTTGAAGCCGTAAAGGAGGCGGCAAGGCTCGAGCCCACGTCATTCGTGTATCAGAAGCAATTGGCCGCGGGGTTTGAGCGCGTGAAGCACTACAGGGACGCAGAGCGAATCTATGCGTCGCTTTCTGCGAAGGCCGCCGAGCGTGGGGATCGCGCGCTTTTGCGCGACGTTCGCCAACGGCTTGTCTTGGTGTGGAGTCTCCAGCACACGGTCGAAGCGCAGCTGCCTGCGCTTGCAGGTCGATTTGATGCAACTCCGCCAGATCTCGAGGCCGGGCGCATGCTCGCCGAGGCATATGCGCATCTGAAGAAAACCAACGATGCATCGCGAATTCTTGCTCGTGTTTCGGAACTTGCGCCCGGTGATGTCGACACGTGGCTCGCGCGTGAGCGCATCTCTGTTCAAGATGGCAAGTTGGCCGAGGCCATCGATGCGCTCGAACACGCAGTCAAGATCGACCCCAAGCTCGCACGCGATTCGTATCAACGAATGGCACAATATGCGCGGACTCTTGGCAAGGAAGATGCCGCGGTGCGCTATGCTGCAAAAGCCGTCGAACTCAATCCGGACGACGCGGAGGGACATCGTCGGCTCGGCGACATGTACCGTGCGCAACGTGATTTGGAAAAGGCAGCCTTTGCCTATCGCACCGCCATTTTGAAAAATGATCGATTGTTCCCGGTCTACTTTCAACTCGCCGATCTGCTGCTGACACGTGGTGACACCGCCGCCGCCGACCGGCTTTTTCGGCGCGTGATGCGCACATGCCCCGACGACGAGATGCTCCTTCGCGCGGCTCGTGCGTCGATGCAGATTCACTTGGGCCAAGGAACGCTCCAGACGGTTGAGCACGATTTGTTGCCATTGACCATTGCCAACCCGCGAAGACTCGCGCTTCGCAAGCTCTTGCTCGAAATTTACGCGAATCTCACGTACGAGCTTGTGCAACGCGTGCGTTATGGCACGCCTTCAGAACGTTCGGCTGCTGAGCGCTCGCTCTCCACAATCGGCTCTCGCGCCATCAAGCCGCTGCTCGATGCGCTTGTGGATGCTGAGAGTGGCCAACAGCAAACCGCCATTGATGTGCTCGGCTTCGTGAACAACAAGAACGCGGCCTTGCCACTTTTTACGTTCGCAACCGGAAACGCACCGCTGTCGTTGCGCACGAGCGCGATGTTGGCTGTCGCGCGGCTTGGTTCTGTGGAACTCCTTTCTCGGCTCGAGCCGCTCCTTCTCGGACACGCGGATTCCAGCGCCAATCTCGTGGATGCCCCACTTTCGTTCACAGAAGCGATGGCTCTTGCGGTTGCCCGCACCGAAGGCATTCGAGCCTCACAGCTCCTCGAGAAGTTTCTACATCACGATCAGCCAACCCTTCGAACGATTGGAGCCATCGCACTTGGCGCACAAAAGCATCGTGCCGCCGAACGAACGTTGATCAAGATGGTAAGCGATCCTTCCGAGGGAGCGCTTTCCCGAGCAGCAGCACTCTCCGCTGTGGCAGCGCTCAATCCCAACGAAGCTACACGTCTTTCCGAGAAGAATCTCGATTCGACGAATCCAACCGCGTACACGCTCGCGTTGGGAAGTCTTGCGTACATGAGTGATCGGAAGGGTGTTTCGAGCGAGCGGGTAGCGAATGCACTGGTTGATGACCTCGTGAGAGCACGCACCGCCTCAAGCTCAACGACGCGGACGCTCAACTTGCTCGCCCTGACGCTCGATTCGTCTACAACCACGAGCCAACTTCTCGCGCGTGTTCTTTTCCATGCGACGCACGAGGGTTCGATCGAGCGCGCAATCCCAAGCGCCGTTGATCCATTACTCCCCGTTGATGCACGCGCGGCGGCACTTAAACACTACGAACCAGCCATCGAACGGGCCGCGCGTGCCCTCCTCGAGGGCGCCGATCATTCCGCCACTACGGTTCTTCGGTTGATTTCGGATGGTCCGTTTGGATTGGCTGCAGCCGCAGGTCCTTTGGGCATGCAGATTGGCAATCGCATTGCGATGAATCTCGCACCCCAGTTCGTGGGTTACATCTACCATCCCGATCCGGACCTACAAGCGACCGCCCTGAGACTCCTTGCGACAAGCAACCATGAGGCCGCGCAAAGAGCTCTGTCACGCGCACTTCGTGAAGGCGCACCGAACACACAGTGGATTGCACTGACGAGCACCGCCAAGCCAGACGGCGTGGTACTCGAAGCCATTGTCGACCTTTTGAGAAATGCACCGGGATGGGAAGTGCGCGTCGAGGCCGCGCGCGCCCTTGGGCGAGCGAATTCAGACGCTCGTCGAGACTCCGCGGGGGAGCTCCTCGAACAAATTGCCCTTCATGATCCCTTTGCCCTTGTGCGCGACGAAGCACTTCGGGCTCTTTTTGTGTTCGACAGAGCTCGTTCAACGCGCGTCGCCACGCACTTGGCAAATTCAGACCCGGAGCCTAAGGTTCGGGATTCCGCTGCCAAGATTCTCGCGACACCCCCATGAATCGCCTCGTTGCCATCTCGCTTGTTTCGCTGCTCTCGACGACCGGGTGCAAGGACCTGTCGCGTTTCGACAACCAGGGCGACCACTATGAGGGCGACGTGATCTCCGGGAGATTTGTCCGCGCAGGCGTCGACTCAACCACGCGCGCATGCCTCACGTTCGACACGTTGCGCCTACAAGATGCGCCGGGCTCCCTTACCACTTCGGACGGGCGATTCCACAACGTCGCACTCCGGGCCATTCCGCAAGTGTGGCACGACAAGCTCAGCACTCTTTCGCTGAGCTCCGATGAAGAGCGCACACTCCTTTATGCGGCCACGCCCTTTGCTCCTGCTGTTGATGGCGGATTTTCTGCGCAAAAGGAAGCCGACTCCATTGTGATTGTCTCGCTCATGCGCACCGGCGAAATCGAATTGCGGCTCTTGCGCGGCGCGCCGCTCGACGTAAACACAATTGAGACCGCGCCCGAATTACCGCTTTTCGCGGTGTTTCATTTGGCGCGTAAGCCCGGCGCATGCTCGTTTTAGGAATCGAGTCTTCATGCGATGAAACGGGTGTCGCGGTTGTAAAGGACGACGGATATGTCCTTAGCGACGTGGTTCACACGCAGATCGATACACACGCTCGCTATGGCGGGATCGTGCCTGAGCTCGCTTCGCGCGATCACGTTCGCAACATCGCAGGCGTCCTCCGAGAAGCGCTATCGACGGCAAACGTTGGGTTGAGCGATCTCGACGGTATCGCCGTGACCAACAGACCCGGTCTGGTCGGCGCACTTCTTGTTGGGGTGCAAGTTGCAAAATCCATTGCGTGGGGTTCTGAAAAGCCCTTCGTCGGCGTTGACCATCTCGTCGGACATTTGCTGTCGGTCTTCGTTCAACGCAGCGAAACACGCGCGCGCGTTCCCGCGTTTCCGTTCGTATGCCTGCTCGCCTCGGGCGGACACACCGCCATCTATCGCGTGGATGCTCCCTACGCCGAATCGATCACCGAACTTGGAGGTACGCGCGACGATGCCGCTGGCGAAGCGTTTGACAAGGCCGCGAAGTTGGTCGGGCTCGGCTATCCGGGCGGGCCTGAGATTGACCGATTGGCGGCACTCGGAAACCCGAAAGCAATCCACTTCGTCGCACCGATGCGAGACACGAACAGCCTTGAGTTTAGTTTTTCCGGATTAAAGACGCAGGTCGTTCGCTGGGTTACCGAACACGGGCGACCGAAAAATGATCAAAAGCTGGCCGATTTTTGCGCGTCGTTTCAAGGCGCCGTCGTCAGCGTTCTTGCGCAGAAGGTCATCACGGCCGCAGAGCGCGAAGGTGTGAGAGACGTCGTGCTTGGAGGGGGCGTTGCCGCCAACCGTGAGCTTCGAAGTACCCTATCGACGCTCGCTGAAACACGGGGGCTCTGTGTACACATTCCACCTGTCGCGAGCTGCACGGACAACGCGGCCATGATTGCCTACGCGGGTGCACTTGAGCTCCGCAGAGGCACGCGCGCAAGTTGGGACCTAGCGGCCAAGAGTAAGACCGTTCTCGTTCGGGCCACACGCAAGGGTCGTGGCGCGCGGATGAACCAGTAAACCGCCTACCCCGGCCTCTCGCGTACCCCCGAAGCCACGGTCCTTAGCCACTCACCTCTGCGAGCGCCGCCTCAAGCTCGCCCAGCGCGTGCGCATTCCCACTCGCCTTCGCCTGCCGAATCCCCTCTTCGAACCACGCACGTGCCTGCGCCGTATCTCCCGTCGTGGCGAGCATCTGCCCGCACATCAGGTACATTGCGACGTAACCCGGGTGCGCGTCGCGGAGCTTTTCAAATGCCCCGCGTGCATCATCAAAACGCTTCAGCGTGCGCAGTTCCATCGCCAATCCATAGAGCACCATGGGGTCGTTTGAGCCCGAACCAGCCAGTCGCTCGAGGTATACGAGTCGTTTCGAAGCCTGTAATTCACTCATATTTGCAACCCGGTACGTTAGCGCACAAACGAACCGCTCGCATTTCGAGCTACGCTACCTCGCCATGAGTTCGAACCCACTGCTCGCCATTTTGCCCGGGCAGACCGAAATCCTTTTCGACGCCATTGTCCCCGAACACGTCGACCCCGCCATCGATACGCTCCTAGGGGAGGCTCGCGCCGAGCTTGCGCGCTACGAAACAACGAGCGAGCCGGCTACGTTCGACGGAGTTGTCCTTGCGCTCGAGCGAATGACCGATCGCATCACGCTTGTGATGAGCGTGCTCTCGCATCTGGAAGGCGTTGTCTCGAGCCCGGAACTGCGCGAGGCGTACAACCGCGTACAGCCGCGCGTCACAGAATTCTTGGCGCAGATCACGTTGTCGGAAAAGGCATTCGCGCGAGTGGCCACGTTTGCTGCGAAAAAGCCCTCGCTCGGCGTGCTCGAAAATCGCTTTCTTGAGAAAACGGTGACTGATTTTCGGCGCAACGGCGCTGCGCTCGGACGACAAGAGAAAGAGCGCCTGCTCGCGCTCGACGTTGAACTTGCGCAGCAAGCATCACGCTATGCGCAAAACGTGATCGACTCTGCTGGGAGCTGGGATCTGCGGATCGAGGATGCCTCGTCGCTGGAGGGCCTTCCAAGCGACGTCGTGGAAGCGGCACGCCAAAGTGCGGAGGCGAAAGGGTTCATGGGCTTTCGCCTCACGCTGCAGACACCTTGTTACATCGCGGTCATGACCCACGCCAAGAATGCAGCGCTGCGCGAACGCCTGTATCGTGCGTACAACGCGCGGGCAGCACAGGGTACAAACTCAAATTGTAACATCATTTATACCATTTTGCGCCTCCGAGATGAACGCGCGAAACTTCTCGGGTACAAGCACCACGCCGACTTTGTACTCGAGCAGCGCATGGCGAAATCGTCCGAAGCAGCGCTCGACTTTGTGGCCCATCTCGAGCAAGCCGCAAGGCCGCGATTCGAAGAAGAAACGACAGAACTGCGCGCGTTCCGGCGTGAATTTGAAGGCAGCGCCTCGCCCGAGCTTGCCCCGTGGGACGTCACGTTTTACGCCGAGAAACTCCGCCAGCACACGTGTCACTTTGATGAAGAAGCGCTTCGGCCGTACTTCGCGCTCGACCGAGTGCTCGCAGGTTTGTTCGACGTTGCAAAACACCTGTACGGCATCAGTGTCCGTCCTTGGGAAGGTGCACGAACGTGGCATCCGTCCGTGCAGTCCTATGAAATGCACGAGGAGGGTCGCATCATGGCTCGATTTTACGTCGACCTTTTCCCGCGCGAAGGCAAGCTCGACGGCGCCTGGATGCACGGGCTCACGCACGCACTCGACGGTGGACCGCACCTTGGCCTCATTGTCGCAAACGTCTCGCCTGCAGTTGGGCAGCGGCAAGCGTTGCTTTCGCGGCGTGAGGTTGAAACCCTCTTTCACGAATTCGGACATCTGTTGCATCACTCGTTGTCGAAGGTGCCAATTCGATCACTTGCAGGCACAAATGTCCCCACAGATTTCGTCGAGCTTCCGTCCAAGATCATGGAGAACTGGGTCTGGGAGCGAGAGGCGCTCGCACTCTTCGCGAAACACTCCGTGACTCAGGCGCCGATGCCAAACGATCTTCTCGAGCGCTCGCTCGCCGCGCGAACCTTCCGAGCAACCACGGCGCTCATGCGTCAACTTGGTTTTTCTCGCCTCGATCTCGCTCTTCACACAACGTACGTACCCGACCGAGATGGCGATGTACTTGCATTCGCGCGGGCAGTCATGGGCCGTTACTCGCCCGTTGCGCTGCCGGATGACTACGCGATGATCGCGTCGTTCACGCACTTATTTGCCGACCCTATTGGATACGCCGCCGGCTACTATTCGTATCTGTGGTCAGAGCAGCTCGATGCCCACGCATTTGAGCGCTTTGCTCGCGCAGGGATTTTTCACGTTGATACTGGACTCGCGTTTCGTTCCACGATTCTCGAGCAAGGGCATGCGGCCGATCCAATGGACCTCTTCAAGCGCTTCACTGGATCCGCACCCGATGTTCGGCCCATGCTTCGGCGAATTGGTATCGCCGCGTAAGGGGTGTTCCTCACAGGCCGAAGGCGAGGCGCGATCGGACCGCCTCAATCACGTTTGCACGCAAACGTTCCCACAGTGAGATGGGTGCGACCTCGACTTCCGGTTCATTTGCCGAAAGTTCACGCTCCAAAATCTCGCTCAGAACCTTGTTCGGATCCCGGTCTGCATCGTGGCAATAAAGCGCCAGCTTGCGCGCGACATCCGTTGGCAAATACACAGTCATTTCACGAAGTTCGTTGCCGCGCGGCGAATGAACCACAACCTCCGGCCTTGCCAGCTCGCGAATGTGCGAATCGTTCGCCACGAACGCGTCGAGATTAGCCGGCGGCGGCTTGCGTAATGTAACACCCACTGGTTTCTTTGCCATGGTAGTACCTCTCAAGTTCGTCATAGAGTGCGCGCATTTCGGCCGCGGCTCGATCGCGCGGAGCAAACGTTGTAACGCCAAGGCCAGCCGCCAACGCTTCTTGGTAGGCCACACGGTAACCAAGTTCGGCCTCGAGCACGGCAAGGCCCGACTCGCGAAGTACTTCGCGCGCGCTCTTTCCGAGGGCCGTTCGTCCTTGCTTGCGCGTGACAAGAATGCACGCACGAAGTTCGTCGCGCATGGTTTGGGCTTCGCGGATGACATCGAGTGTTCCAGACAGCGCCCACGCGTCCGTCGCGCTTGGCCCGCACGGCAGAACGGCGATGTCCGAAATCATGAGAGCGGATCGCTGCACGTCACCGTGGCGAGGCGGACAATCGATGATCGTGACGTCGTAATTCGCGGCAATGGCGTTGAGCTGTCCCGGGCGGTGCATGGTCGCGCCCATCGCGATCACGGTCACATTGAGCCGTCCCGCTTCATTGGCCACATCGCCCCACGTGCCCGCGGTTCCTTGAGGATCCGCGTCGACAAGAAGGACGCGTTGCCCCGTCTCCGCCGCGTGCGCCGCCAAGCAAATCGCGGTCGTACTCTTGCCGACACCGCCCTTCTGACCCGTGAGCGCGATGATCATGCGCGCAGTTAGACAGACACAACGCATCGTGTCCAATTTTCGACAACGGGCGTCTTTCAGGACCAAAACGGATACGCTCAACGGTGATGTCGGACCATGTGCAGCGACGCTCGGTTCCATCACTGCCGGATCTCGAAGGCATCAAGCCAGCATCGAGCGGCTCTCGTCACGTGTCTCTGTCGGATCTTCCACCGATCGAACTCGATCTTGATGTGCACCCGCCTGCGAGCCTTTCACGCGAATGCGTCGAAGCTCCGCCGCTACCTCCCGAGGTATTGGAGGGCCCGTTCGCGTCCAACGAGGTCGCGGTTCTTGCGCAGTACGGCGTAGCTCCAACAAATATTTTCCTGGCAATGGCGTACGCCTACCGGGTGTATCATCGCAAAGACGAACTCGAACGGATGGTGCGCGCTTGGCGAGTCGAGTGTGCGCGCTTGGCGGAGAGCCACACCGAGATATTGGCAGGCTACGCCTCCCGAATAAGACGCGCGCTTTTGACGGTGCCGTCGTTCAAGCCCACGCTTGATGCGCTCTTTTCAGCAGAGCAAGCCTGGGCACAAAATGACGCGACCTTTGCACGCGCGCGCGACGCCCATGCGGGTGTAGTGAGGCAGCATGACGATCGCGTTGTAGACGTCGAACGGCAACTCGACGCGCTTCGCGCAGAGGCAGAAAGCCACGAAGAGCGCCTCGAGCTCGCTCGCCGCGCCCTACGTCGCGCGGAGGCACGTGTGCAACGCATACAGATCGAGCAGAGAAATCACGAACAGTCGCGAGGCTCCGCTCCGCCGCCCAGTATTTCATTTGAAGATGCAACCGCAGAAATCAACGCGTGCTTCGGTGCGGTGCATCATGCCGATCGGGAACTTCAAGCGCTTCGGGGACGCCAGCGGATGCTGGGGACTGAACGCGACCGACACGTTTGCGCGCGACAAGCGCTGGACGAACAATTCCAACGCTCGCTCGGAGCCACCACCCACGCTCTTGCCGGCGCGAAGAAAAGTGTTCGCGATCTTCTTGCGTCCTTGGGCGAAAAGGCACTCGCCCACCGGTGCGAACCATCGCCGGAAGCTGACGAGACAGCCGGGCGCGTTCGGACGCTCAATGAACAACTCGACAAGGAAAACCGCAGTCTCAAACTGTGTATCGCGGCAAGAGACAGCTACGACCACGATGGGTATCGGCGGGGAATCGTAACAGCTTCTATACTATTTTCCGGCGTTGCCCTCTTGTTCTTCGGCCTCTTGTTTTTTCGCGCTTTCGGATAACCGGACATCGTTCGCACTTCGTTTTCGAATCAGCGAAATTCGCCGTTTCGCGTCGCGAAGTTCGTCGTCGGATACTCCGGCCACCGAAAACCGCGCCCGTTCATACGTGTGGGTGACCGCATTCACTTCGTCCGCGAGGGGATGGCTTTCCTCTCCCAGTGCTTTGGCAAGTTGATTTGGAGTCACCGAAAGCGGCCGTGTGATGCCGTGTTCAAGGAGCGCGCCCTCGAGCTGGCGATAGAGCGAGGCCGCGGTAGCTGCAGCTTTTCGCACGGGCGGGAGGGGGCCGTCAGGACCTGTTTGGCGACGTCTTTGGCGTAAATACAAGAACACAAGGCCCAGAGCGACAAGCAAAACAACCGCGCCCCGTTGAAACGTGCGCCATCCTTGCGACGTTGTCGCGTTCGATCGGCGGCGGTCGAACGCGAGCAAAATCTCACGGTACACGGAGGCTTGCGTCTCTTGGCTGTAGCTGACGACGTAGCGATTCCATCGCATGGCCATCGCGTCGACGAGATCTCTCATGTAGCCCTGCACGCCCGTCGGTGACGCTAAGGGCTGCGCGCCAGAGACGGGTGTCGGGTCGAACGTGGTCCAGCCAACACCCTGCTCATCTTCAAAATAGCCCTCGACCCACGAGTGCGCATCGCCCTCCCGAACCGCGTAGAAACCTCCGAACCGATTGTATGTGCCGCCAACAAAACCCGTCACGTTGCGCGATGGAACCGGAACATCGAGCATCCGAAGCATGACGGCCATGGCCGTCGAAAAATATTCACAGTGACCGCGACGGGACTCAAAGAGAAAATGCGCCAGCGGGTCAGGGAAGGCACCAGACGGCGTACTTGTGTCATACGTATAATCGCGCTTCAGTCGCTCTTCGATGAGGCGCGCTTTGGACCTTGGCGTAGATGCATTTTGTGTCCACGAAAGAGCAAGCTCACGGATCCGCGGCGACACGTTGGACGGCAATGTTAGGTGCCTTACTATCTCGGATCCCGCAATGGTTGTGCGAATCTGGTGAGGCTTCTCCGCGTGCAATACTCTGTATTGAATGCCATGACCGTCACTATTCGCGTAGCGGTAGTCGTCTTCTGAGCCTCGGGTAAGCTCGACGCGCGTCAGTTGCCAATCGCTCCGGGACACACTTGGTTGCGCCGGAAAACAAATCTCGGCGTGACCTTCCGGCAAGAAGAGAACCGGTGGATCGAGCGGTTCCACGTCAAACTGAATGGCCGAGTCGGCATCGGCTTGCACGTACTCGGTTCGAACACAGTTCAAGTTCTTCGCAAGAGGTGCGCGTACCGAGGTCGACCGCGACCATGCTTTGCCGTCGTACGTATCGAACGCGGTTCCCCGGAGCCGTTTTGCGAATACGAGAGGCGGCGGTGACGGCAGGCGGCTTAGGTGAAAGCGAAGCGCCACCGCAGGATCGCTGCGGAGCGTTCCCACTTGTCCGAGATCCACGTGATCGGAAAAGCCAATCATTCGCGAACCCCGATTGGCGTTGAACAACATGAACGACAGTCCCACCCGCGGAAACAACACAAAGAGCGCGCCGGTAAACGCGAGCATGGGAAGCGCAAGCAGAACGGTCGCGCCCAAGAATCCACTGCCCACAACGCGACGGCTGCGCAAGATACGCGGCACGTCCACCGGAAGGCCTGTTCGGTCTCGGGCACCTTGCCGATAGTTGCCTTCCACTTCGCGTCGCAAGTGGCTCAGAACGAGCGCGCCCGGCGTGATGAGCACAAAGCCTATGAAACAAACCCCGTACGAAAGACTTCCCCCGAGCACCGTACCTGCGATGAAATGTAACAGAGCAAGAACAATAATCTGCTGATCGTGGGCCGCTCCTCGCCGTGTGAGAACACGAACGACCTGCAAAAATCCAGCGAATTCGATGGCCACATCGATGGGCGAAACACCCATCAGCAGCCGAACAACCTCAATCGCGAAAAGCACGATGGGGGCCAGGCTTGAAAGAAAGCGAATCGTTGGACGCGCTTGCCAGGATTCCGGCGCAATCATCGCGAGCGCAATGGCAACGCACATCGTGATGTTGGTTGGCACGGGGAGCGATGCCGTGCTCACAAGCGCGAATATGCCGAGGGCCGCGAGAACGTTGGTGAAGATGCGGTGAATGAGTCCGAATCGCATCACTCACTCCGACGTGGTTCAGTCGGGTCGTCAGGTGCTGGCTCGACCAACGCGAGAAATCGAAGGACAGGGTCGATGCCCGTCGCGCGCTCGGCGCGAAATCGGGTTGCCGCGGTCGTTTGCAACACGATTCGATCGCCACGACGAAGATGCGCAACGGCGCGTGACGCCACCTCCCGCACGCGCGCTTCGAACGCATCGCGCCACTCGACAGAAGCGACGGCAGGTGCACGCACATCAAGTACGAGTTGCACGTCTGGGCGCCCGGACACTCCGCGCTCACGAATCACCAACTGTCCTGCGGCGGCCGATTTTCGCCAAAGAACGTCGCGCATGTCTTCGCCGATGCGGTGCGGCTTGATGCCGATCACGTCTTCGCCAAATCCCGCACGGATCGCCGCATCGGATGAATACCAATGCGTTCCAGACAATGTTGGAAGCGCAATGGGATCGGTCGCTGGATAAATGACGAGCTCATCCTCAGCCAGAACCTCTCGCGATTTTTCAAAAAGCCCAAACGGAAAACGCGTGGCAATGCGAAAGCCAACGTGACGATCGCGCCCACGGCGCGCGGGCGTTCGTCGATACGCCGCGACCTGCGAAGATCGAGGGCTGATCTTGAGAAAAAAGCACCGCTTGTCCGCGGGCTGCCCTTGTCGCAAGTCTTCGACTTCGATGGCGTACGAAGGCATTCGTAACTTCGTATTGAATATTTCAATCTCAACGAGGTGCGGTTTGCCCACCTGCGCGCGCATAGGTAGACGCCTGCGCACGACAAGTCCACGGATGGCTTGCTCGCTAAGGACACCGCTCAACACAATGAGCGACAAGAGCAAGCCCAGCATGAGGTACAAGAGATTGTTTCCGGTGTTGATGGCCGCAAAACCTACGCCAAGCGTGGTCCCCACCAGGAATTTTCCCTCGCGCGTGAACTTGAGCCGACGCGGCGGCTTCAACCATCGCACAAGGCGTTGGTGCCACGTAGATGGCGTTGCGTCGCCGCTCATAGGCTGCTCGCGGGGTCACGCATTGGACTAGATCGGAACCGGGATCTTCCCCACGATTTCGCGGATGGCAGCCTCGTGCTCGTCACGCGTTGCCCAGAAACCTTCGGCCTGCGATGCAAGACGCACCCGATGAGCAAGCACATGAACCGCGAGATCTTGCACATCGTCGGCGATGCAATACGAGCGGCCACGCAGGTGTGCGCGCGCTTTGGCGGCGGCAACGAGAGACAGCGCTCCACGCGTCGAAACACCAAGAGAAAGAAGCGATGAGGTTCGCGTCGCGTGCACAACGGCGTGCACGTAGCCGGCAATCGTCGGGTCGACGGTCACGCGTGCAACATCGCACTGGAGCGCGACCAGCTGCTCCGGTGAGAGAACCTTCTGGTCAACCTTGCGCGTGCGCGACGAACCGTCGAGCAGCAACCTCGTTTCCACTTGAGCCGGCGGGTATCCGATCCGTAGACGCAAAAGGAACCGATCTAGTTGTGATTCCGGGAGTGGAAACGTTCCCGCAAAATCAGTTGGGTTTTGGGTTGCAATGACAAAGAACGGATCGGGCAGGGGAATCGTTTGCCCATCGATCGACACTTGGCCTTCGTTCATGGCCTCAAGAAGCGCCGACTGCGTGCGAGGGCTCGCCCGGTTGATTTCATCGGCGAGCATGACGTTCGCGAGGATGGGACCGGGTTTGAAGACGAATTCCGCTCGACGTTGGTCGTAAACTGACACGCCAATGATGTCGCTCGGCAACATGTCGCTTGTAAATTGCACACGACGAAGCTCGCCGCCTACCGCCGCAGCAAGCGCACGGGCGAGTGTCGTCTTGCCAACTCCGGGAACGTCCTCAATGAGCAAGTGCCCGCGCGCAAGCATCGCGGTGAGCGCCAACTCGACTGCCTCTTCCTTACCTTCGAGTGCAGAGGACACGGTCTCACGCAGCTCACAGATCTGGGCGAGATTCGGCGTCTGAATCGCGGCGACCGCCGTCATAGGGTTCAGCGTATCATCGCCCTGTGGGCACGTCGCGCTGGGAAAGCGAGGAAGGGATCGGGCTGCAGCCATGAGCTTCGACCTCGTGACCGCGTCAAATGGACCTATCGCTGTTCTGAGCCGCGTTTCCAAGCGGTATGGGACGCTTCGCGCCCTTGCGGATGTCGATTTACAACTGTCCGCGGGCTCGGTCGTTGCGCTCCTGGGCGATAATGGAAGTGGGAAGAGCACGCTACTTCGTGTGATTAGCACACGAATGACTCCTACCTCGGGATCGGCCATTTTTCCGGCTCTTGGAGTCGACATACGCACCATTCGTCGATCCGTTGGGGTCGTTGCCCACGAAAGCCTGCTGACGCTCGATCTCACGGTGGAGGAAAACCTCCACTGCACGGCGCAGCTGTACGGGCTCGATGCGGGTCGAGCCCATCGCTGGCTAGCACGCTTGGGACTTGAATCATTGGCAAGTCGCCCGGCACGCACGCTATCGCGCGGTCAACGCCAACGCGTATCGATTGCGCGTGCGCTCCTTACGTCGCCCAAACTGCTGGTTCTCGACGAGCCTACGACCGGATTGGACAGCGGAGCGGCTGCGGTTCTCGCCACCGTCCTGGCCGAAGCGGCAGAGGTGGGCACAGCAGTCGTATTGGCAACGCATGACCGGGAATGGGTCCGCCCGGTCGCAACGCGAACGGTCACGCTGGTTCGAGGGCGGGTAGCAGAAAGCCGAGGATAGGACCAAACGCTGACAGTTCGTCGGGCGGCGAGCCCAGATTCGGTATGGGTCCCCAAACCGGGATGACGAGGTGCCTCTGTAGCTCTGAAGCGTGCTCCAACGACGGGCTCTCGCGGTCCACTTGATTTAGGATGACCCCATCTATTCGCGTCCCGTCCGCCGAGGCCGCGCGAACCGTCGACAAGACGTCGTGCAGGACACCCAGGCGATTTGGCGCAACCAACACATGCACATCAGGCGCAAGATGCCGGACCAAGTCCGCGTTAACGGCGTGGTCCGTCAGGGGCGAATACAGCCCTCCGGCTGTTTCGAGACACACAACGCCACGCCCCGAGCACGCCAAATTAAGACAATCCCGAATCCGTTGAAAGTCCACGGCGCGTCCTTCCCTCCGCGCCGCCAAACTTGGTGCGGCGGCCATACGAAGGGCATAGAGCGCGGGGAATTTTGATTGTTTCACGTGAAACCCAGACGCCTCATGGAGCCGTCGGAAGTCGTCACCAGGTGGCTCGTCGACCCCCGTTTCAATGGGTTTCCACCCGACACAACGGACGCGTTCTCCCAGTAATCGGACAAGCGCTGAAGTGATGAACGTTTTACCGATACCCGTACCAGTGCCCGAAACAACCACGAGTCTCATCCGGCCAGCACTTCGGCAACCGCCGCTGCAACGCCCCGCAGCGTCACGTCAGTAAGGCTCGCGCTGATGCTGAACCTTAGCCGCGCCGTCCCGGGGGCTACGGTCGGAGGGCGCATGGCGTATACGGCCACTCCTCGCTTCTGGAGATCTTCGGCCGCCCGCGTCGCTCGCACTGGATCGCCAATAAAAATTGGGACAATGGGACCATACCCCATCGGTTGAACGCCGTGTTCCTGAAGAGCCCGTCGAAACGCGTTCGCCGAGGCAAGGAGTCGCGCGCGTTCGGCATCCGCATACTGGACGCGTTGGATTCGGGACTCCAGTGGAGCCACGAGCCACGGACCCGTTGAAAAAATAAACCCTCGCCCCCAATTCCAAACGGCTTGGGTCACCAACCGGCTCCCGCAAATGAAGGCTCCCGCAGCGCCAATCGCCTTACCGCAGGTCACGATCGTGATTGTGGGTCGAACA
>JAHFDX010000186.1 GCA_023248785.1 Myxococcales bacterium | reverse complement strand
TGGCATAGAGAACTACACGCACGGTTCTTCTCGGCCGCGCGCCCGTTGCAATGACGCGCGCAGCCTCCATGACAATACCAACGCCAGCACCGTCATCGAGGGCCCCCGTGCCAAGGTCCCACGAATCAAGGTGCGCACCGAGCAACACGAACTCATCGGACCTCTGAAGGCCACGAACTTCACCGATCACGTTGGCGGTTTCGACGGCCGGCAATTGTTTTGGCGTAAGGATGAGGCGAAGTTTCGCGTGCTCATTTCCGCTGAGCACTCGATGGAGCAACTCGGCGTCTGGAACAGAGAGCGCACCTGCGGGGATGTCTTTGTCATCGCGGGCTTTTGCTCCCGTGTGCGGAAAGCGATCGTGATCCGTTCCGCAGGATCGGATCACAAAGGCGAGCGCACCGGCCTTTGTGGCGATGTGCGGGCCGATCCATCGGATGCCAACCACATTTCCGTAGCCCGCACCGTCCTTAGCCCGGCTCATGGGCACGTTGGCGAAAACAATTTTTCCCTTTGCACGGGAGGAATCGAGCTGCTTGAGCGCGTCGAGTGATTCGACTTCAACAACCTCCGCCTCGACACCGCGCGCCCCTGTCGACGTGCTTCCGCCCAGCGCCGTAATATGAAGGCTCTGCGCGATAGGGGCTGTGATTTCCGCTCTCTCCATTCCACGCTCCCACCGCGGGGCTTTGACCTTTTCGGCGTGAACGCCCTCGAACCCTAGGTTTGTCATGGTGCGCAAGGCCCAGGCAATGGCTGCTTTGTCACCATCCGAGCCGGTCAGCCGCGGCCCGACCTCATCGGTGAGCGAACGTGTGATCTCGAACGCACGCGAGGAGTGGAGCGCGAGCTCTTGAATGCGCGCGATAGAATCAGGTAGCGGTTTCTTCGATGGAGCGAGTGGCGGAGTGACAGGCGCCTCGCGCGCTGTCATGACGGGAAGCGTCTGGGGTGTCGGCGTCTGGGATGCTTCGGGGCGGCCACAACCCAACCCCGCCAGACTCAAGACGAGCGCGTATCGCATGCCGTTGGACATGGCCGCGGACGACGACGGCGCCAAGGGGAAAGTGGGCGTTCGTTGAAAGATCACAGTTGTGTAGACCGCCGGAACATCCGCGCTAAGGTCAGCGCATGCAACGTGACTATGACATCGTGGTCTTCGGCGCCACGGGTTTCACTGGAAAACTCGTCGCTGAGTACTTGGCACGCTCAGGCCCGCAAACCCTCAAGTGGGCACTCGCGGGACGCAGCGTTTCGAAACTCGAGCATGTGCGCAAGGGTTTAGAAGCTATTCGGCCCGAGCTCGGCTCGCTTCCGATTGTCCAAGCGTCGTCAGAAGATGCTGGGTCACTCGTTGCGTTGGCACGTCGTACACGCGTGCTGTTGACGACGGTTGGCCCTTACACGTTACACGGCGAACCTGTTCTTCGCGCATGCACAGAGGCTTCGACCGATTACGTCGATATCACCGGTGAGCCGCAATTTGTACGCAACTCAATCGAGACATTCGACGCCATCGCTCGAGAGAAGAAGGTTCGCATCGTCCATTGCTGCGGTTTCGACAGCCTTCCTCACGATGCAGGTGCTTACTTTACGGTGAAGCAACTCGATCAAACAAAACCGATCGCCCTCGAAGGGTTTGTGCGCACCGGAGGAAGCACGTTTTCAGGTGGCACGTGGAATTCGGCGCTCGAGATCATTTCGCGCGGAAAGAAAACAGCGAGTGCGGTACCCAGGGTAAAGACCGCAAGGAAAGTACAAGGTCAGAAACCGCGCTTGTTCTTCGATCGCGAGTTTCGTGCCTGGGCGTGCCCGCTTCCAACGATCGATCCCCAGATCGTTCTTCGTTCCGCAAGCGCTCTTGATGCGTATGGCCCTGTATTTTCGTATGCGCACTACGCGCAGATTCGCTTCCTGGCGACGGTCATCGGAGGCGCGGCCGGCATCGGGGCGATTGTCGCTCTCGCGCAGCTCAAACCAACGCGCAAACTGCTTGCGCGGATGCGTCCCTCAGGCGAAGGCCCGACCGACAAGCAACTCAAAAATGGTTGGTTTCAAGTTACATTTCGCGCGCGGTCGGGCGATCGCACCATGGTGACACGCGTGTCCGGCGGCGAGCCAGGATATGCAGAGACATCGAAGATGATTGCGGAGTGTGCGCTTTCACTGGTCTCCGATCGTGAAAGGCTGCCTGCCCAGTATGGGGTCTTGACGCCCGTGGTTGCGCTGGGCGATGTCATTGTCGAGCGGCTCAAGACGGCGGGCATGAAATTCGAGGTTCTTCGTGATTCCTAACGCGCGCGCAACGAGACCAAAGACCGTCCTTATCACCGGAGCATCCAGCGGTATCGGACGCTCACTCGCGCTTGAGTATGCGAGAGGCGGCGCGCACGTTGCGCTTGTTGCGCGACGCAAGGAGCTTCTTGACGAGCTCGGTCGTGAGGTCGCAAAGTCGGGGGGAACGGCCCTCAGCTTGGTCGCCGACGTGACGAAGCAAGACACCTTATTCTTAGCTGTCGACAAGGCGATTGCAGAGTTCGGGTCGCTCGACATGGTGATTGCGAACGCGGGCGTGGGTGGCAAGCGTCGTGCTCCGGATATCACGTGGGATTACGCAGAGGGCATGATTGGAGCGAACGTAACGGGAGCCATCGCGACGCTCACGGCAGCCATTCCGCATATGGTTGCGCGTCGGGCAGGCCATCTCGTAGGTGTGTCGAGCCTTGCTGGCATTCGCGGCTTGCCAGAACATGCGATGTACAGCGCGTCGAAGGCAGCGCTCTCAACGTTTCTTCAATCGATTCGGATCGACCTCAAGGCTGACCACGTTTCAGTGACTGATGTTCAGCCGGGCTTTGTCACCACAGCCATGACGGCGAAAAATAATTTTCATATGCCGTTCATTTGGTCCCCTGAAAAGGCGGCGGGGGTCATTGCGGCTCGGCTTGAACGAAGCCCTGCCGTGATCGCCTTTCCATGGCCTCTTGTGGCAGCACTTCGCGTCGCGCGCATGTTGCCGTCCACGGTGTACGAACGCCTGGTTGGCCTCACGGTGCCACGCTAGCGCTTGGGGGCTTCGATACCCGCTGTGCGTCGCACTGGCGTGAGAGCTTGGGGGATTTATCCCCCAGGCACCCATCACATTCGCAAGATTTTTAGCGAATTTCTAATGGCACGTGCGTTGCTCTTTGTCTGACCACGAACACGCGAAGGCGGTTGTCGTTGGGGGCGGCTCCAATCGAGTGGGCACTTACAACTAGATTACTTCTTCCCTTATCCGCGTTTCGCTTCCTTCCAAAGCTTTCCTTCCTTGCAGTTCGAGGCTCCCCAAAAAGGGGGAGCTCTCGTGTTTAAGAGCTTGAACGGTGAAGACGACCCGCTTGCAGGGTCGTCTTTGTCGCTCTTTTGCCGCGATGAGAGGCACGACGATGCAATACGTTGGTTTCTTCCTTGTATTTGCTTCTTTGGTCGCTGGTGTTGTTGCGCTTCTCCAGCGCGCCAAAATGAAAAAGATCCTTGCCGCCCCGTTTCGGCGAACGGGCGAAGCCGCATCCAATCCGGCGAGTGCAGACGAAAAAGGCATGATTTCAGTCGAGGGCGCCATTCAAGTCGCGCAGCCTTTTTCCGCGCCCATCTCGGGGCGCCCCTGCATCCACTACACGATCGAAGTGGAGCGTACGATCGAGAAAATTGAATCAACAGAAAACGGAACGAAGAAGACGAAGTCAAAGAACACCGTCGTCAACGACCAAGGCGGCACTGTCTTCTACGTCAATGACGGGTCGGGTCCCATCAGCGTGGATGCGCGCGAAAAGGTCGACACCAAGGACATGGTGAAGTCGTTCGAGCAGGGACAAAACGCTGCGTTTGGTGACGTGACGTGGGGTAGCTACACGGCGAAAGTTCCTCCGCATGTGGGCGAGGGTTATCCCCTAGAGATCAAGGTCACCGAAAAAATTGTGCCCGCAGAGGGCAACGTGTTTGCGCTTGGAAAGCTGGCGAACGGCGTCATCGCGCGACCTGACGGTATGCTCGGTAAGCTTGTGTTGTCGACCAAGGGCCGCGAGAAGCTGCTTGGAGGCACGAAGCGCAACGTGATGATCGCTGCGGTAGCGGCGGGCGTCTGTTTCGTTGCGGGAACGCCGATCTCGATTTTTGCGGACGCACCGGACCTTCGTACGGCATGCGACGACATGAAGGATGACCTTGCTGGCGGTACCTGCAATTCGCGTTTCTACAACAAAGATGGTGCGAATCACGCGTGGAAGGTAACCAAGGCAGGCACGTATACGCTTTCTATCAAGGGCACGGGTTCGAGCAAAATGATGCGTTTGTGGCCCGATGTAAAAGTGATCGGCGCTGGCGGCGTTGAGCTGAACAAGCATGGGGACGAGGACGGCGTCGCGCTGACGGCGAAGCTCAGCCCGGGCGACTACAAGATTGCCATCAACGACTTCGATCCTTCCCACCTCGAGCGCATCAAGGGTGGAGCGGGTTACGACTTGACCATAAAAAACGCCGAAACGGCGAACGCTCCCGCTGGGACAACGGCGAAGCCGCAAACGGCTGCGGTAGGAAAGTAACTTTACAATCGCACCGTGCAAGGTGCGAAGGTCATTGGGCCTTCGCGCTGTGCCGTCGCAAGGGGGTTCGCATTCCGCACGAACAACCTTTGCGTCACGCCCCGTTGCGAATTACATCCAAGAGGGCATGTCGAAAGCGCCACCGCCACTCCCAACGAAACGCGACGTCGCACTTCATCTGCTCGAGTCCTCGAGCGTGTTTTTGCACCTCGATCCAAGATTGGGCGACGTGGTGGTCCCACCGTGGTTTAGGAAGCAACCGCAACTCGTCTTGCAGGTTGGACTCAATCTAGCCGTGCGTATTCCGGATCTCACTGTTGATGAGAACGGCGTGACGTGCACACTGAGTTTTAATCGCTCTCCGTTTTTTTGCGTGCTTCCGTGGCCATCTATCTATGCCATGACCGCGGAAGATGGACGCGCCATGGTGTGGCCAGACGACATCCCCAAAGAGCTTGCAGCAAGCTTTGGTCGACCAACGGCCGAGCCGAAGAGTCCGCCGGTGTTGCGTCAGGTCAAACAGCCCGAGGCGCCATCGAGGTCGAAAAAGCCGCGCAAACGTAACAAATTTGCGGATGAACCCGTTCGCGCTGTGCCGATGCCTCCGCCAGAGCCATTGCGAACCGAGGACCCGTCGCCTGCACCCTCTACGTCACGCAAGCCCAAGCGCGAGCTCCCCCCGTATTTGCGCGTAGTAAAATAACCCATGCAACGCATCGGCGCGTTCCTCAGCATGGCGCTGCTCTTCGGGTGCACCAGCTACCGGCTCGATGTGGGGACCGTGTGCGATTCGTCCCAGATGGCGTTCACCGAAGACCCCGAAATGCAGAAATCATCGGGGGATCGCCATCTGGAGTTCTATCTCGAGTGGGCTGAGCGCAACGTTCACACCCCCGAGGGAAAGCTCCTTGTCGGGAGCATCCGAACGCAGTCTGAGCCGTACGACGTGCGAGCGCGCGCGTTACGTCAAGCAGCAACCCGGGTAGGCCGAAGGTCTTGTCCCCTTGCCGATTGGATGGACCAGAGCCTCCGCTCGCGATAGAACCGCGCCTGCCTTGGTCACGAACGCCTCAAAAACGAGCCTGGTGCGAACGCTTGTGCTCGCCGTGGGGGTTGCAACCGTCTCGCTTTTGCTTGATCGGACCTTCGCCGATCTCTTGACGGACGGCTCGCTCCGCCAGCTCTTGATGCTTACCGCGTGCAACATTCTCGTATCGGTTTCGCTCAACGTGATTAACGGCATGGCGGGTCAGTTTTCAATTGGTCATGCGGGATTTGTTGGCATTGGCGCCTACGCGAGCGCCGTCGTTGCTTCGCAGCTTCATCAGAAGCTCGGGTTTGATGCGCCAACGCTCGGGCATTCCTTTGCCGTCGTTCCGATTGCGCTTTTGGTAGCGGGTGTGCTTTCGGGACTGTTCGGTTTTTTGCTCGGCCTGCCAAGCTTGCGGTTGAAGGGTGATTACCTTGCCATCGTCACGCTTGGCTTTGCGGAGATTTTCCGTTTGCTTATTTCCACCGCGCAAATCGGAACCAATGAGACCCCAGGCGCAGCGTGGGCCAGCGTTCGGGGCGTCGGTTCATTCTTCCACGCTGTCGGACGATCCCTTAGCGCATTGGGTGGCCAGAATGGTTATGCCGGGCCGAACGATTCGGGTGTTCCGTTGTATGCGGGACCGTTTTGGATCATCTCAATTGTAACTCTGATGGTGTGTTTTGCGTGGCGACTTAAGTTCTCCGGGTGGGGGCGCGCTCTTCGGGCTCTTCGCGAAGATGAAATTGCCGCTGCTGCCGTGGGTGTGGAACCCACGCGCTACAAGGTCACCTCCTTTGTGCTCGCTGCCGTGGGTGCAGGCGTCGCCGGCGGTCTTCTCGGAATGATGCGCGATGGCACGCCCGCCGTTCAGCCGGATACGTACAACTTCCAAGCCTCGTTCGATGCCATCACGATGGTCATCATCGGAGGTTCTGGCAGTGTGTCGGGTGCTGTGCTTGGGGGCGTCTTGGTTACCCTGAGCATCAAGGTGATCGAGTACGTGCAAGGCGCTCCGATCATCCAGGATCTCAAGCGCGCCGCGCCATGGCTCGATCTGAATGCGCTTCGCATGATCATCTATTCGGCCGTGCTCATCCTCCTCATGATCCGTCGCCCCGAAGGGCTTCTTGGCGAGCGCGAACTCTTCCAGAAGCGCGCGCGATCCAAAGGCGCATGACCATGGACCTCGTCCTTTCAAACGTGACCAAAGTATTCGGCGGCCTCAAGGCGGTGAGTCGTGTTTCATTCACAGCACCTTCGCGTTCTATCTTCGGCCTCATTGGCCCGAACGGTGCGGGAAAGACAACCGTCTTTAACGTGGTTACCGGTGTCTATCGAGCGGACGTTGGCACGGTGAGCCTGGGTCCGACGAATCTAACGCTTCTTCGTCCGGCGCAGATTGCCGGTGCGGGCGTCGCGCGAACGTTTCAGAACATTCGCGTTTTCGGTCAGCTTACAGTGCTCGAAAATTTGTTGGTCGCCGCGGAGTTGCAAAAGAGCGCGCACCTCATTGCCGCGCTTTTTCGTTCGCGGTCTCATTTCA
>JAHFDX010000185.1 GCA_023248785.1 Myxococcales bacterium | reverse complement strand
GACGTCCGGCATGCGGCCAAGATCGGTCGATTGAACGTGGCAGTCAGCGGGTAGTGGACCAAGGGTTGCGATTTCGCCGGCGATCGTGAGATTGCGTGCCTTTGGAGTAACGGTGACGTAAAGGGGGACAAATCGATCTGTGTCAGTGACATATCGTTCGCTCACTGAAAAATACTGACTCTTGCGGTTGCCCGCGTGGGACATGCGCCAGACTTGACCCTTCCGCGCACGCACGAGCCATCCGGTCCAAATACGAAAGGAGCGACCCGTCGCGTTGCGCTCGTCGACAACCAAGCGCGACAGTTCGCTAGCCTCCACATCGTTCACAATGCCACGCGCAACGAGCATGGGGCCGACCGCGCGCGCTTTTTGAAGAAGGTGTTCGGCAATCGTCAAATCCGGGCGGCGCATAAACGTCCCGTCCTCAATTGCGATGGGTTCGCGGACGCGCACCTGAAGGCCGTACGAGTTTCCCTCTAGAAAGGGCGCACAGGCCTGGGCAGCCCTTATCGGTATCGAACCATCTAACGTAGCATCGTTTGATGAGAGATCGCAGAAGCCATCGAGCACTTGAATTGCGTCGAGTTCGGTCATCCTCCGCACCCTCCTCCTCCTCCGCATCCACCCCCACCACCGCAGCCGCCGCCGCTTCCACAACTTGAGGAGCTGCAGCTTGCCCCACCGCTTGAGTCCGACACGGATGCGACCATGACCGGCGTGGGGAACAACGTTGCTTGAAACGGAAGGAACAAGGCCGTTGTCGCAACGACGCCCATGCCCGCAAGTGCAACGGCAAGCGCAACATCTTCTGCGGTTTGCCTTCGGCCTGTTTTGACGTCAGTGACGAGCGATACGGTCGCATCGTTGAGCCAATTCAGATACGCGCGTCCGATCGTGCTGGGCTGTTTGTACGTTGCCATCATGAGGGCCAAGACAAGGAACCCGAATACGATGAGCTGCAGGACTAAAAGCGCGACGGGGCGGTCGAGGGCGATTCCTCGAAGGACACGAAGAGCGCCAAGACACATGACAGCGCTTGGAATGGCGGCGTATGCCATCGTGACGAGCGCGCGCACGGGTCTTGTGCGAACGAGGCCTGCTTCTTCAAGTTCGCGCGCAAAGTCAATCGACTGCACGACGTTGTGAACCTGAAGTCGCACTGCCGCGCGCTCGATGACCTGTGTTGCGCGCCTTCGGAGTTGCTGATGCGCGGTGGTCAGGATGAGATCACCTTCAGATGGTTTGCCATCACCAACATGGAGTTGACCATTTTTAAGTACGAGCAAGCCCAAGCTTACGAAGCGACTGAGGATGAGATCGACGACGCCGGTTGTGCCTTGTCGCAGGAATGCGATGGCGTAATACTCGTCTGCACGTGGGAACCATCCGATCGTGAGGCGTGCGTGCAAGGGTGCTGTCTTTCCAGGCGTGCGATACGCGTGACCGGAACCCACTTTGGTAGCTGTCGGAGGCACGAGAATGCGATCGAGCAGCAGTCCGATGCCTGCCCTCAGAAGAGTTGCTGCGATGAGTGCTGCGATCGCCATTAGAAAGAACAGCCCGAGAAATGCAGGTCCCGATGCCTCGTTGAGGGGCCAGAATTCGAGAAAGGGAAATGGTGACTGGGGCATTACGTGGTCTCGAGCCGATCGACGTCTTCAATGGCGCGATCAAACAGTTGCATGAGTGCGCCCAGTGCTTGATCTGGAGCTTCGTTCGAGTGCCTCAGCGTGCTGCAACCGACGCCGTAAAGCTCACATGCGCGTTCAAGAACAGCGGGGAGTTGGTCGGAACAAGAGAGGCCTCGAAGTTCGAGGAGCGCATGAAGCGGTAGTCGAGCCTGCTTCACCTTTCGCATGATCACGCCGGCGAGCAGACGTTTGGTGCCTAGGGTGTCGATGACGGCGCGACGGAGGCGCATTTGTAACTCACGAAGTTCTTGTTCGGTGCGAAGACGGATATGCGTTCGATCGATGTGCAAGTTGCCAAAAGGGCTCTTGCCCCACAGCGTGACGTGGTGACGCTGTATGTCTGCGTAGAAGAGGGGGAACACGTCGGTCGTTCGAGCTAGCTCGCGCTCCACAAGAAGGATCGACTGAACGCGTGCGCCGTTTCGCGCCACGTGCAGTGGATTGCCAAGCTCCAAGAGCAGCGGTGCCGGAACCATCCGGAGCACGATGGCGAGATCGAGACCGCTTTCCCCTTCGCGATACTCGCCCCGCGCGGCGCTTCCGTATGCACAGAGAGCGACGAGATCTTCATTGGCGGTCTTAACGATGGCCGTACGAAGCATGTCTACGTGCTCTGCGACCCTCGGGCCAACGACGTCGAACAGTTCTTCCGGAGTCATCGAAAATCAAGAATACGAACTCGGGCTGTTTCTCCAAGATTCTTGGCAATTAAGGTGCGCCCGACACATGTCAGGAAGGGTGCGCGACGCGGGACGGGGCCATCGGCCGTCTCGTGAAAGCGCGCGCGAAGGACCGCCAGATCGCGCTCGGCATCGCCTCTCAGCAGCGGATCGCGTGCGCACGTTTGAGCAATGATTAGCGCGTCTGCGACGGCAACGCGGCGAGGACTTCGCGGTGCTTGTTGGATGCACCCGTCCGCAATGGTGCGCAGTCGATCCCCCAGTCTCGCGAGGGTAGGTATCAGTGGAAGTGCGTCGTCGACCCGCTTGCGCAAGAGCACCGATCGCCCACGTTCGAGCCCAATGAGACCCTCGCGAAGAAGAGCGGCCGCGCGATTGTCTGAGCTTGTCAGTGAGCGAGCCAACAAGCGTTGGGCGGCGAGTAGCTCGCTGGGGTCTTCATAACCCTCCGGCAAATTGCGCTTCGCGGTGGCTCCACCAAACGGCTTTGCGAATGGTGTCCTCAGTGAGGCGAGCTCACCCACGAGGCTTTGGAACGACGAAAAATTGCCATCACGCTCAAGCAGCGTAGGCACATCACCGATGAGGCGCTTCACCTCGTGCACCAGCTCAACGATGGCGTTCGACATTGGATGCGCATGTGTGTCGTAGTAAAATCCGTTCGCCCATTCTCCCCCTGCCACGTGGAGCATAGCGACACGTTCGAGTGGTAGACGACACAAGTCGGCCATGGGATCGCGCCCTGCGTTGACTGCATTTGCGTAGAGGTTGCTTACGTCGAGTAGGAGGAAGCAACCTGTGTGCTCGAGAACTTCGTGGAGAAAATCGATCTCGCAGAGATCACTTTTCGTCCACTCGAACGGGCATGCGATGTTCTCAAGGAGAATCGGAACATCGGGAAAGTATCGGCGGGCGCGATCCAGATTGCGGGCGAGGATGCGAACGGTTTCACGTGTTCGAGGAAGCGGCGTCAGATGCCCGATTTCAATGGCAGAGCTCTTGGTGAATGAAATGTGCTCACTGATGACTGCGGCGCGAAGCTTGCGAGCAAGCGACCCAATCTGCCTCGCATGGTCTTCGTCGATGCCGTCGGCGCTGCCAAGCGAGAGCTTGACCCCGTGCAGCGCAGAAGGAAAAATGCGTGATGCCGCGATTGCTTCACGTTCGGAGCCACTCGCCAAGTGCGCTTCCGCGACGAACTCGACGAAGCCTACTTCGTGCGCATTTTGCAACAGGTCAGGTGCTATTTCAGGTCGAAAACCAAGCCCGACACCGCGTAACATATCTTTAAGAATATCCTTGGATCAGACTCTGCGCGAGGAGACCCCAGCCGTCGATGCTTGCAAAGAGCAGCAGCTTGAACGGCAAGCTTACCTGCGTGGGACTCAGCATTTGCATTCCAAGTGCGAGGAGCACATTCGCAATCACCAAATCGATCACCAAGAAGGGCAAGTAGAGCAAAAAGCCCATCTTGAACGCCTCGCTGAGCTCCGTCACAACGAACGCAGGGAGCAGTACGGTGAAGTCCTTTTCTGCGACGTGGTCTCGCTCAGTTTCGGGTCTTACCTGCCTTGCGGATCGTAGAAAGCGCGCCTTCTCTTGCGCGCTCGCATTTTTCACGAAGAACTCGCGCATCGGTTCGGACACGGCAGCGATGCCCTCGCGAATCATGGTGGGCGTGTCGACGTTGCGTTCAAAAAGCGGTGCGACACCCTTGCCGATTCGATCACCAACAGGTGCCATCGCAACGAGGGTAAGTGCGGCCGCAAGCGTCATCACAACGGTGTTGGAGGGGACGCTTTGCGCTCCGATGGCGCTCTTTACGATCTGAAGCACGGTCGAGATCTTAATGAACGCAGTGGCCCCCATGAACAGGAACGGCAAGAGCGACACGAGTGCCAGGCCCGCGACCAAGAAGACAGGGCGCGCCGTTGCGTCTTGACCTAAAACCAAAAACGTCATTGCGGCTCGTCCGTTCGGTTGCCACGTAAGCGGCGAAATACGTCACGAAATCGCACCGGCTCTTCGGATGGCGTGAACGCGAGAGTGGACTTTTCGACCTCACCGAGCTTTGTCAGACCCGCCTCCGCTGCGCCAACGACCAAAACTTGGTATCCAACCTCAACGAGGTAAATCGCGCGCCGTGCATCGAGCGGAAGGTGCCCGGCCAAGGCAATGGGACCACGGGAACGACCAAGTCCGGCTTTTCGTGCCACCACAACGACAACGACGGCCATCACCGTTAATGCCAGCAGAAGGGCCAGAGTCTCGAGAAAGTACTGCGTGTATGCGTTCATGAGGAAGGGGCGGAAGCCTTGTCGCGTCGCACGAATGTGTCAACCGACGAAGCCGGAAATCGAATCGGTGCGCGGAGGTGCTCAGGCTGCCGTTATGAGATGTGTAAGAATCGTGATAATTCCCCGTCTATGGCGCTGATCGTTCAAAAGTTCGGCGGGACTTCGGTCGGTTCGATCGAACGGATCCGAAATGTGGCCCGTCGCGCCCTTGCCACACAGCGTGCTGGCAACGACGTTGTGCTCATCGTGAGTGCCATGAGCGGCGAGACGAATCGTTTGCTTGGGCTCGCACATGAAGTTACGGGTGTGCCGGATGCGCGCGAGATGGATGTAATTGCGTCAACTGGCGAGCAAATCTCGAGCGCCTTGATGGCACTCGCCATTCAGAACGAGGGTGGGCAGGCGCGCTCGCTCCTCGGGCATCAGGTGAAGATCTTGACCGACGGAGCCTTCACAAAGGCCCGCATCAAGACCATCGAAGGCTCGAAGATTTTCGATACGGTAAGAAAGGGACAAATTGCGGTCGTCGCGGGTTTTCAAGGCGTCAACGAACACGGTGACATCACAACGCTCGGGCGGGGAGGCTCGGACACAACCGGTGTAGCGGTCGCAGCCGCCATCGGCGCGACTGCGTGTGAGATTTACACCGATGTGGACGGTGTTTACACGACTGACCCAAACATCTGCCCGTCCGCTCGCAAGATCGACCGCATCTCATTCGAAGAAATGCTCGAGCTTGCCTCGTTGGGAGCGAAGGTTCTGCAGATTCGAAGTGTGGAGATTGCCATGAAATACGGAGTGCCTATTCACGTGCGCAGTTCATTTTCGGAAGGCGAAGGCACGTGGGTTGTGAAGGAAGACAGCGCCCTTGAGGACGTAGTGGTCGCGGGTGTTGCGTACGACAAGGGCGAAGCGCGCGTTCACATCGTAGGTGTTGAAGACAAGCCGGGCATTGTCGCTGATTTGTTTGGCAAGATTGCCGAGAAGAACATCAGTGTCGACATGATCATTCAATCTGTTACGGCGGGCGCAACGGAACGCGCAAATGTAACTTTTACGGTTACGAAAACCGACCTCGTACGCGCAAAGCCCTTCATTGAGGAGGTCGCCAAAGGCATCGGCGCCCGTGAAGTTCGCTACGACGAAGATGTGGTCAAGGTTTCGATCGTGGGCCTCGGCATGAGATCGCACGCTGGCATCGCCGCGAAGATGTTTCGAATTCTTGCGGGCGAGAACATCAACATCCAGGCGATTTCGACGAGCGAAATCAAAGTCTCTTGTCTCATCGCCGCCAAGTACACCGAGCTTGCCGTGCGTACGCTTCATGATGCATTCGGCCTTGGGCAGAAAAAGTAACCGTGCGACGTGTATTTTGCACGGCACTGCTTGGCCTCTGGGTGTTGCCTCCAAGTTCTGCGCGGGCGGTCGAGCGCGAGCATCAAGTGGGCGTCGGTGGAGCACTTCACATGCTCAAAGTCCCGTCGACAGCGACAGCGAATCTCGGCGGGGGAGGTTCTCTCTTCTACAGCTACGGTTTGACGGATCAGTTCAACTTCCTCGTTGAAGGCGGATTCGGGAGCTACGTCGTCGAGCCCGAAGTCGAGAAGGACAAGGGTCCTGCGCCGCATCAACCGCGCGCGCTTGGACATCTCGGTGCCGGCGTGGCCTATGTGTTTGATGTGCTGTCCTGGGTGCCGTACGCGGGACTTCTCGCGAACGGATACGTCCTTGGTGGCGGAACGCGCACGTCCACTGGGGGCGCGGGTGGCGTTGGATTTGCGCTCGGGCTCGACCGGAGAATTGGTCGTTCCCTACTTATCGGAGCGACGTTTCGACAGCACCTCATCTTCGATAAAGATGTTGTTTATCCCTCGCTTTCCATGGTCGGTGCACGCATCGGGTACGTCTGGGGTTGGTAGGGGGCTGGTGAACCAGTTGCACGGGCGGCCTCTGTCGGCCTAGATTGTGCCGGTGGCCCGCTTTCGGCTGATAAAATGGCTGTGCTTGTCCGCGCTCTTCGCGGTCGCATGGCTCTTTTCAGCTCCAGCTTGGGCGCAGGAGATGTCGGGATTTTGTGGCGAAGATGGGACGACCGGAATCGCGACTCCACCGGTTTTGATTCACGATCACGTCGATCTTCGGACAACCCCGTGTGACGAAAAGCCCAATGACGTGTTTCTTGGAGGTCCGCGGTCGCCCGATGCGCCCCCCGACTCGCACGCGTCGGACATCGAGCCCGGTGTACCGGCTCTGGTGCTCCGAGTCGATTCGGAGCCCCTGCCGGCGGGCGTTCTGGATGCGGACGCAGTGGGAAGTCCGCGCGTCGGTGTTCGTAGTGACGTTGAAAGGCCGCCGCGCGCGTAACGTCGGTGTAAAGCGGAGAGCTTTTTTAGGCGTTGCCTGAGACAAGCCACTCCACACATTGAAGAGACCCGCGATGAGCGGTTGTCCGAAATGGATGTGTCCGGCTTTGCGACCGACTCGAACTTAATTCGTGCGAAGGGCCA